>NZ_JARAVO010000126.1:0-26030 GCF_033792805.1 Streptomyces sp. PA03-1a | reverse complement strand
ACCCGAAAACACCATCCGCACCAGCTCGTTGACATCCATCACATGAAAATCAACGACCCTCACAACTCTCCGTCACCACCGAATGTGAGACAGAGCCCATTGAACGGCACCTCTCTGTGTCAAGCGGGGGCGATCAGAGAGGTATCCCAACGTGTTGGATCGGCGCCGGAGATCGTGGTCTGCAGCCATGATGTCCGAGGCTGTGGCAGGGGTCGCTCAAGTTACACCTGCCGCCTGCGGGCTGGCCCTCGAACGGCGTGCGTCCCGGCCACAGCCGCCGACGGGAGTGGCTCGAGAGAGGTCTGCACTGCCCAACGTTGCTCTGCCCTCCTCGTCGGTCACCTGGAGTCGACCACGAAGGAGACACCGTGCCACCCCGCCCCTCCGCCGACCCCGCATCAGGCCAGGTCACCATCGCCATCGACCCGCACAAGGCCTCCTGGACGGCCGTCGCCGTCGACGCCCGCCTACGGCCCATGGACGCCTTACGCGTCCCGGTCAGTCGAGCCGGGTACCGCGACCTACTCCGCTTCGCCCGGCAGTGGCCCAAGGCGATATGGGCCATTGAAGGCGCCAGTGGCCTGGGTGCCCCGCTGACCTCTCGGCTGGCCGCCGATGGCATCTCGCCCACGGACGTGCCGGCCAAGCTCGCCCGCCGGGTGCGGCTGCTGTCCACCGGCCACGGTCGCAAGAGCGACGAGGCCGACGCCCTGTCCGTGGGGATCGCCGCCCACACCGCAACCAGGCTCCATACCGCCCAGATCGACGAGGCCTCGCAGCCCTGCGCACCCTGACCGAGCACCGCGACGACCTGGTCCGGACCCGCACCCAGACCGTCAACCGCCTCCACGCGTTGATGACCAAGCTCGTGCCCGCCGGCCTGCCCCGCAAGCTGACCGCCGATACCGCTGCCGCAGCCCTGCGGGGCATCCGGCCGAAAGCATCGCTGGCCCGCACCCTGCGCGGCCTGGCCACGGATCTGGTCGTCGAGATCCGCCGCCTGGACCGCCGGATCACCACCGTCACCGAGCAGATCACTACAGCAGTAACCGAGACCAGCACCACCCTCACCGAGCTCCACGGCATCGGGAACCTGTTGGCAGCGAAGATCCTTACCCGCAACGCAGGCGTCGGCCGCTTCCGCTCGGAGGCTGCATTCGCCTCCTACTGCGGCGTGGCACCCCTGGAGGTGTCCTCCGGGGACGTGAAGCGACACCGACTCTCGCGAGCAGGAGACCGGCAGCTGAACTCCGCCCTGCACGTCATGGCCATCACCCAGATCCGCCACCCCACCCCGGGGCAGGCCTACTACCAGCGCAAACGCCGCGAAGGAAAAGGCCACAAAGAAGCCCTCCGCTGCCTCAAGCGCCGACTTGCCGATGTCGTCTACCGCACGATGCTCCGCGACCGGGATACCTCTCTGATCGTCCCCGCTTGACACAGAGAGGTGCCGTTCTTTGTACAGTCCCCGGGCTGGCGCTGGACAGTCGTCGGGCATGCGGCTTCTTGGGCCGCGGCAGCGTGTGAAGCGCGAGTATCCGAGGCCTGCCAAGCAGAACGCGTACGGCTGCCCGTGGTCGAGTGCTGCTTTGTTGTCACGCTGGCCGTGGACAGGAACCGGGGACGGCTGCGAGGTCCGGCAGCGGACCGTCCTGATGACGCACCGGCGCTAGCGGCTACTTACCGGTCGTCCTTGCTCTGGTCGTCTTCGAAGATGAAGAGTGGCTTGGCGCGACGTGCTGGTGTTTCGGCGAGCTCGATGGCTTCGGTGAAGCGTTCGAGTGGGAACGGCGTACCTTGGGGGATGCTCAGCACTTCATCGGCGACGAGAGTGCGCACCTGGGACAGTGCGCGCAGCGCCTCCTGGGGCGAGGCGGTGCCGAACCAGCGGTTCAGCCAGAAGCCACGGACTGTTTTGGTCTCGTAGATGACTGAGCGTGCCTGGAGCGGGATCGTCAGCGCCGCCGGGTCGGTCTGCCGATGGGTGGAGAGTGCGCCGTAGACCACGACCTGTCCGCCCGGAGCCAGTGCCTGGGACACCTGGGCACCCACGTGGCCCGCGACGCAGTCGATGGCCTTGTGCACGCCGTCCAGTCCCGCGGTCTCGGCTACCCGCTGCACCAGGTCCTCGTCCTCGGTGCAGATGACCTCGTCACCACCGAGCGCCTTGATCTCCTCAACGGCGTCGCGCCGCCGCACGACATTGATCGTGCGAATGCCCAGATGCCTGCACAGTTGGATCACGAGTCGCCCGACGGTGGAGCCGGCGGCGGTCTGCAGCAGCCATTCGCCCGGCTGCACGTTGAGTTCGCGCGTCACGAGGAGCAGCGCGGTCAGGGGGTTGACGGCGAGCTGACAGGCGCTGGAGTCGCTCAGATCGTCGGGGATGGGCAGGAGCCTTCGTGTATCGGCGACAAGGTATTCCTGCCAGGTGCCGGCCACGGGAGGCCCGGGTACCGCGGGGACCGCGGCGACCACCACGCGCTCGCCGGTCGTCAGTCCCTCGGTATTCGGGCCCAGGGCTGCGACACGGCCCACGCATTCCATGTGACCGCCGACGGCCGGAAACTCGGGGGAGAAGCCGTAGCGGCCACGCAGCACGTGCAGATCGCTGGCGTGAATCGGGGTCGCCTTCACACGGATCAACGCCTGGCCGGCTTTCGGCGTGGGAACGGGCCGGGATTCCAGCCGCAGGACCTCGGTGGGTTCGCCGACCTTGCCGGCTACGAGCGCGCGCAGGGATTGAGGCATGGGGGACCTTTCGTTTCTCGGAGTCCTTTGGATCTTTTGTTTCTGCATTTCGGAGCCCGGCCCGGAATTTCAAGGGGCAATGTGGCGTCCGCTGAACGCCCGCTGCCTAGATTCGGCTCAGGGGGCCGACGAGTGTGCATCTGCAGGTTGGCGATCGAGTCACGCCCCTGTGGTCGTGTCCGTGCAGAACAGCAGCGAGCATCCAGAATTACCTAATTCTGACTGCATTTCCTCATTTGTGGAGGAAATGAGTGTGATGTTCAGGCGTAATCGGCGTCCGAAGGGTCGGCGCAGTACTTCGCGTACTCTGTCCCGGCGAAGTGCTCGCCCAGCTTCCGGGAGAAGTACTGGAGCATGGGCAGCGGCCGGTGGTTCATCACCAGATGCTGTGTCTGTCCCTCTTCATTCTTGTAGACGACGGCGATGTTGGCGATCGGCCTGCCGTCCACCGTTGCCGCGTAGTCCTCGACGAATCCGTTCTCTCCGTACTTGCCGATGTAGATGAAGTCCTGGAATTCGTACAGGGTGCGCGCGAAGGACAGGATGGCGAGGACGTCCTTGGCTCCGTGGACGGTACCGGTGAGGACGCCGGCTTCCAGCGTCACATCGTCGGCAAGATTGTCCAGCCAAGGGGGGTAGTAGTCCTTGCGCTGCCGTGCCGGGTCGCCGCTGCCCAGATACGTCGGTGGCGTGTTGTAGGTCATTTTCAAACTCCTTATCGGTTGAACTTTCTACAGAGTTGCAAGACGTGACAGGCATCGTCCAACACAAGTCAGAGACTGCCGCCATCTCGCTGAGAGATACTCGGGGCTGGCTGGGGGATACTCGGAGGGTGGAACTGCGCCAGCTCGAGTACTTCGTCGCGGTCGCCGAGGAAGCGAACTTCACCCGCGCCGCGGCACGGGTGCACGTCGTCCAGTCGGCGGTCTCCACCACCATCAAGAACCTTGAGCGGGAACTCGGCACACCGCTGCTGGAGCGCACCCCCAAACGCGTGCTGCTCACCGATGCCGGTGCCGCGCTGCTCCCGCGCGCGCACGCAGCTCTCGACGCGGTCCGGGAGGGCGTGGACTCGGTGGCTGAGGTCCGCGGCGGACTGCGCGGCACCCTGCGGCTGGGCGCGATAGCCACGGTCGGGCTCATCGACCTTCCGGTGTTCCTTGGTGAATACCACCGGCGCCATCCCCGGGTGTTCCTGCAGACCAGCACCGCCCCGTCCGGCTCCCAGGGCCTGGCCGAAGCCCTCCTCGAACGTCGGCTCGACCTCGCCTTCGTCTCGGGGCCCGGGCCGCACCCGTCAGGCCTCGCGCTGACCGACCTCGCCACCTCGGTGCTCGACCTCGTCGTACCGGCCGGCCATCCGCTCGCAAAACGCCCCACTGTGTCGATCACCGAACTGGCCGGCCTGGAATTCGTCGACTTCCCCGTGGGCTACAGCAACCGGACCGTCGCGGACCGGGCCTTCGACGCCGCCGGCGTCCCCCATCACGTCGCCATCGAGATCACCGACATCACCACCGGCGTTGCCTACGTCCAAAATGGTCTGGGCGTGGCGCTGCTCCCACGCGTCGCCGTCGGTAAGGCACAGGACGTCGCCACGCTGACGGTCGAGGATTCGGATCTGGAATGGCGGTTTTCCCTGGCCGCTCCGTCCGAGCGCCCGCCCGGTGCTGCGGCACGGGCCATGATCGCGATGGCGCACGAGTTTCTCTGGCGAGGGTGAGCAGCACCTCAAAGTGCATTGCTCCAGCCGTAGATCGTGATCACGGACCGGGGTTGCTCAGCCCAGGTAGATGTCCTTGCGGGCGGCCACGAACTCCTCGATCGACTGTGCTGGAGTTCCCGTCACACGCTCGACGCCGTCGGCCGTGCGGTTGTAGCGGTCGTCCCGGTGCAACCGAGCCATTGTGGCGACGTGCTGTACGAGGTGTGGCGGCATCCCCATCTTCGGGAGCTGCGCCTCCCACTTCTCCGGGGGCACGTCCACGTAGGACACCTGGCGTCCCAGTGCCCGCGAGAACTCCTCGGTCAGCTGCGTCATGTCGACGGAGCGGGGCCCGGTCAGCTCATAGACCTGCCCGATGTGCGGAGCGGGGTCGCGGAGCACGGTGGCGACGACCCGGGCGACATCGTCCACGGCGATCGGCGAGGTGCGTCCGGCGCCGAACGGCAGCGCGATCGAACCGTTCTCCTTGATTGACCGCGCCGCCATCATGGTGAACAGCGGAGTGTCCAGGAACGCCGTCGGCCGGATGTGCACCACGGGCAGCCCCGACCAGTTGAAGACCTGTTCCGCCAGCCAGTGCAGCCGCTGCTGGTGCGACTCCTTGGTGCTGGTGGCTGTCATCTGTGACACCGTCATCTGGGACAGGCCGACCAGGGCCTGAAGCGTCCCGTACTCCTTCGCAACGGAGGCCACCACGGTCGCGGCCAGCAGGTGGTCCGGCGACACGCGCATCGCGAAGTACATGCGCGTCACGCCCTGCAGCGCGGCCGCTACGGTCTCGGGCCGGGTCAGGTCGCCGAAGACGACTTCCGCGCCGAGCTTGCGGAGCTCGGCCGCACGCTCGTCCTCGGTGCGGACCATGAAACGCACCGGCACGTCTTGAGCACGCAAGTGCTCGAAGACCGTACGACCCACACCGCCGGCGCCGGGGATAAGAACAAGGTTGTTGGCACTCATCAGTCAATCTCCTTCGGAGTGATGGATATTCGAGTTGAGGTGTGATCAGAGCGGCAGTGGAGCTGTCAGCAAGACATAGGCTTCGGCGGTGTCAGCGCTGATCCGGGTGGCCTTGCCGACGCCGGCGCTACGGGCGATGCCCGCCATGGAGAGCTCGCCTGTCGTGGCGCGCTCCTTGAGCTGCCGCAGCATGGTCTCGATGATGGCGGTGTCGGCGGCGTCACTGCGGGGGCCTTCCCGGCAGGCGCTCGCCTTCGGTGTCTCGCGGGGATGGTTTGTGGTCACCGTTGGACTCCTTCGGTCTGGCTTTGGGATTTCTCACCGCCGCCGGCCACGGCGACGTCCTTGCGCGGCAGGAAGATCAGCACGACGACCGCACCGACCAGTGCGACGATTGCTGCCCCTACTGCGGTGATGTGCATGGCGTGATTGAAGGCGTCGTGTGCGGGCTGCACGAGCGCCCTGCCGGCCGGTCCCAGTTTCTCGGCGACGGTCAGGGTCGCTTGGACGGATTCACCTGCGGCGTGCCGGTCGGAGGGGGGCAGTACGTTCAGGTGGCCGTCGATACCGCTGCGGTAGGTGGTGGACAGTAGCGATCCCAGCACGGCGACGCCCATGGCTCCGCCGACCTGCCGGAAGGTGTTGTTGACCGCGGACCCGGAGCCGGCCTTCTCCCGCGGTAGCGACGACATGATCACGACGGTGGCGGGCGGCATCACATGCGCCATGCCCGTGCCCATGAAGAAGAACAGCACTTCCAGTACCCAGATAGGGGTGTTCTGGTCGAGGAGCAGGAAGCCGCCAAAGCCCAGGGCGGTCAGAACGAGGCCGGCGGCGCACACGGATCGGACTCCGAAGCGGTTGACGGCCAACCGGGCCCGCGGGGCGAAGAACATCTGGGAGGCGGCCAGCGGCAGGACGAGCAGTCCGGACTGCAGGACGCTGTAGCTTCGCACGCTCTGGTTGTAGAAGACACTGAAGAACGTGACGCCCATCAGGGCGAAGAAGACCAGGCCGATGGCCGCGACCGACGCGGAGAACCGCCGGTTGCGGAAGTAGGTGACATCGAGGGCCGGATGGTCGCTGCGTGCCTCGTACACCACGAAGCCGGCGAGGACCGCCAAGCCGCCGAGGATCGTCGCCCAGGCCTCGGGCCGGGTGAAGTCGCCGTACTGGCCGCCCTTGATGATGCCGTAGACCAGTACGGCCAGACCGACGATCGACAGCAGCACTCCGAAAGGGTCGAGCTTGCCGGGCCTTCGGTCCTTGGAGTCGGGGACGACCACCACCATGGCGGCCATCGCGACGACCACGATCGGCACATTGACCAGGAAGACTGAGCCCCACCAGAAGTGCTCCAGCAGGACGCCGCCGGCGATGGGGCCGGCGGCGATGGCGAACCCGACCACACCGGTCCATATGCCGATGGCCCTGGGCTGCTCCTCGGGCTCGAAGACGTTCATGATGATTGCCAGGGTGGCGGGCAGGATGAAGGCCCCGCCGAAGCCCATCATGGCGCGGAAGGTGATGAGCTGCCCGGAGGAGTCCGACAGCGCGGACAGCACGGATCCCACGCCGAACACGGCCATGCCGAAGAGCAGTACCTTCTTGCGGCCGAGCCGGTCACCGAGCAGGCCTGCGGTGAAGAGCAGCCCGGCGAAGACCAGCGTGTAGGAGTTGACCGCCCACTCGAGCTGACTCTGGGTGGAACCCAGCCCGGTGGGAGCAGGCTGGGCGATCGTCTTCATCGCCACGTTGAGTATCGAGTTGTCCAGCATCACCACCAGGAGGCTGAACGCGAGCACAGCCAGGATGCCCCAGCGTCGGCGGTGGACCACCTCGGAAACCCTGCGCTGCTGGGCAGGCGCCGCGGGGGGCAAGGACGGCGCGGGTGAGGAGGATTCGGCGGGGGTGGGCGGTGACGCCACAGGGTCTCCAGTGCTGTCGGTGGATCCGCGAGTGCCGTGCGGAGGCGGTCGGCCTCGGGCGGCAAGGGGCAGCGCAAAGCCCTGCCTGACTTGCCTAGAGGGGCCTCATCGGCGAAATAGATGTCGGGATCAGACTAAACACGGGATAGGATAGATGACAATATGCGACTATCTGAGGAGGGTGGTCCCGTGGGCCGCGTATCGAGGGCGCAGGCACAGGAGAACCGGCAGCACGTCGTGGGCATCGCCTCACGCATGTTCCGCGAGCGCGGCACCGCGGTCAGGATCGCCGACCTGATGCAGGCAGCCGGGCTCACCCACGGCGCGTTCTACAAGCAGTTCGCGTCCAAGGATGACCTGGTGGAGGAGGCCATCGCCCACGCCTTCGAGGACCCGACGGCCCACTCGCCCGTGCCGCTCGAGGATCAGGCCGGGGAGTACGAAGCCGTCCGACGGACGTTGATCGAGCAATACCTCTCGACCTGGCACCGCGATCACGTCGGGGAAGGCTGTCCCGTCTCCGGATTTGCCCCCGATCTGGGGCGTGACCCTGACCAGGCCGCCCGCTCCCAGCAGGTCTACATCAACGGGGTGCGGAACCGGGCCGCACGGCTGGCCACCGGCGACGACGGACTGGCTCAGCTATGCACCATGGTCGGCGCTCTCCTCCTCGCCCGCGCTACCCGGGGCAACCCGATTTCCGAAGAACTGCTGCAAGCCGCGCACACCGCTCTCACCGAGATCGGCACCAGGCAATCCGAGCCGCAAGCGCACGGACCGACTCGGGCCGAGTGACGGCGGTGGCGACCGCCCCGGTTTCGGTTCGGCCCCGTCGCTTGACCATGTCCCTGGCGCAGCCGGCGCCTTCGAGGCTGCTCGTACCCGAACTCGGACCGGGCAGACCCGGCAAGAAGCCGAGATCCTCGCAGCGGACAAGGGCCTACGGCAGCGACCCATCCACGACGACTTGCGATGCCGCCGCATCCGACGCACCATCCCGGACCGACAGCCAGCGAAAATCCAGACAACCACCGGCTTCGACGAAGACCGGTACAAGAAACGCGACACCACCGAGCGAGCGATGACCCGGCTCAAGCAGCACAGGTCGCGCCCACCTGGTATGCCAAGCGTGGCTGCGTCTTGCCCGGCGCTACCACCGCAGCCGCACTCGCCGTCTGGCCCCGCACACGATCGGCCGGACACCTCCCAGATTTTTCCTGGGTACAGGTATTCCCGCGCTGTACGTGCTCCGTCAGCCGAGGTGTTCGCGGAACCAGGTGAGGGCAGCGGTGCTGGCCTGGTCGAACTGTTCGACGTAGGGGTCGAAGTGGCCCCCGGGGAGCAGATGCAGCCGTTTGGGTTCGAGTGCTCGCTCGTAGGCCGCGAGGGCGAGGTCGGTGACGGTGACGGTGTCGCTCAGGGCGATCACCATGAGCAGTGGGGTGGGGGAGACCCGTGTGATCCAGGTTCCGGGCTCATACGTGCGGGCCGCGCGGGTGGACCGGATGGTGACCTTGTTCTCCCACATGCCGCCGGGCGCGGGCTGCAGGTAGAAGTCGAGGGCTTCCTGTGTGCGGTAGGCGGCGGGGACCGCGGGATCGCTGCTGACGACGGCCTGCGTGCGCGGGACCTCGCCGCGGAAACGCGCCCGCTCGTCCTCGGCGAAGGATTCTTCCAGCGCGGCGACGGCGTCCGGTGCTACGCGGCGTTGCCCCTGCTCGAATCCGCTGATGGTGGGCACCTGGGCGACCACCGCCCGCAGTCGGCGGTCGGTGGCGCCCAGCACGATGGCGTGGCCGCCGGCGTAGCTGGTGCCCCACAGACCGATGCGGTCAGGGTCGACCTCGGGCCGGCTCTCCAGGTAGGAGATGGCCCGTCGCCAGTCGGTGATCTGCTGCCAGGGGTCGACGTCCTGCCGGGGCTCACCTTCGCTGGCCCCGAAGGTGCGGTGGTCGTGCAGCAGCACGGCGAATCCGCCTTCGGCGAAGGCCCGCGCGAACGGTTCCAGGCCGTGTTCCTTGATCCCCGCATAGCCGTGGGCCATGGTGATCGCCGGATGCGGCCCCGGCCCGTCGGGCAGGCAGAGCCAGCCGCGCAGCGTGACTCCTGGGTCTGCGGCGAACTCGACGTTCTTTCGTTTGACCATGAACAACGGCCTCCTTGGTATGCCGGGACTCGGTCCCGGATGGATCAGATGAGCTTCAACGACGCCGCTCGGTGAATGCGCAGGCCGGGTTCTGGATGCTCGCCGAGGGGCGGTCACGGGCTGCGCGGTAGCGTGTGTGACGGCGCGTTCGTCGTACTGGGCGGCTGTCGGTTCACCAGCGTGGCGCGGTGTCGGCGAGTTGGAGTTGGCCCCTGCCGAAGGAGAAGTTCTCGTTCGGGGTGGGGATCAGCGCGATGAATATGTCGTCGGGTGAAATGCCGAGTGCGCCGGCCACCAGCTTGTTGATGGTGGCGGCAACGGCCCGCTTGTCCTTGAGGGGGCGGTGGGCGCCGAGGAGTACGGTGATGATCACGGCGTCGCTGCTGCGTTGCATGCCCATGAAGGTCGGGTCCAGGAACAGCTCGTTCTCGCCGTGTTCGCTGATCATGATGAAGCGGTCGCCCTCGGGGATGCCGAGGCCCTGGACCAGGGACTGGTTGAGGGCATCGGCGAGCGCGCGTTTCTGCTCCGCGGTGTAGCGGCGTGCGGGAACGTGGGCGTGGAAGACGGGCATGGGATCCTCCTTGGAGGACGGTGCGGTGCTGTGTCGGTCGGGCGCGGTGGCGACGAGGAGGGGCGCTGCGGCGCATGTCCGCCCGCGGGTCGCCGGGGACTTCAGACGAAGGCGCTCTGTCCGGTGATGGACTTGCCGACGATCAGGGTCTGCATCTCGCGGGTGCCCTCGTAGGAGTAGAGGGCTTCGGAGTCGGCGAAGAACCGGGCGATGTCGTAGCCGAGCAGGATGCCGTTGCCGCCGAAGATCTCGCGGCTCCAGGCGACGACCTCGCGCATCCGTGAGGAGACGAAGCCCTTGGCGAGCGCGGACTGTTCGTCGCGGAAGATGCCGGCGTCCTGCAGGCGGGCGAGCTGCACCAGCATGCCCCAGGAGGCGGTGATGTTGCCGAGGCTCTTGACGAGCAGGTCCTGCACCATCTGGAACTTGGCGATCGGGCGGCCGAACGCGATGCGCTCCTTGGCGTAGTCCAGGGCCAGTTCGTAGGCGCCGATCATGAGGCCCAGCGACTGCCAGGCGACTCCGCTGCGGGTCATGCGCAGGATCTCCGCGACGTCCCGGAAGGAGTTGATGTTCTGCAGCCGGTCCGTCTCGGGCACGCGCACGTCGGTGAGGGTGATCTCGGCGTTCTGCACGATGCGCAGTGCGATCTTGCCCTCGATCTTCTCCGGGACGAACCCGGGCGTGCCCTTCTCGACGACGAAGCCCTTGACGTGGTTGTCGTCGACGTCCCGTGCCCACACCACGACGTAGTCGGCGAAGGTGGCGTTGCCGATCCACTTCTTGGCGCCGTTGAGGACCCAGGTGTCGCCTTCGCGGCGGGCGGTGGTGCGCATCCCGCCGGCGACGTCGGAGCCGCCCAGGGGCTCGGTGAGGGCGAACGCGCCGATCTTGTCCATGGTGGCCATCTGCGGCAGCCAGCGGTCGCGTTGTTCCTGGCTGCCGCCGTGGTGGATGGAGTAGAAGGCGAGTCCGTTGTGGACGCCGAAGAAGGTGGCGACGGAGGAGTCCGTACGGCTGAGTTCCATGGCCATCATGCCGCCCAGCAGGTGGCTGACGGCCGACTGGTGCTCGCCGTAGCCGTCGTAGGACAGTGCGGCCAGGCCGCTGCCGCGGAACTTGTCGATCAGTTCGACGGGGAACTCGCCCTTGGCCCAGTTGTCGTTCACCAGGGGCTTGATCTCGTCCCGCATGAGGGTGCGGGCCTTGAGGAGGATCTTGCGTTCCTCGTCCGGGAGCAGCGCCTCGTAGTGGTAGAAGTCGGCGGCCAGATCGTCTTCCAGCGCGGTGAGCTCGTGGTCCATGTCAGTTCTCCTTGGTGCGGTTGGTCTGGGCGGTGCGGTGCAGTGCGGCCAGGACGGCGAGTTGCCTGCGGTCGCGTTCGCCGGCGAGGTCGGCGTAGCTGTGGGAGCCGTAAGCCTGCTCCACGGCTTTCACGACGCGTTCCTGGTCCGCGGGGTCGTTCGACGGCTGTCCGGGGGCCAGGTGGCCCATGGATGCGCCGATGTGCTCGATCAGGTGGCGGTAGCCGCCCGGGCCGCCGCCGAGGTGCTGGCCGAGGAAGAGGCCGACGGTGGCCCAGCGGATACCGAGCGAGGTCGTCAGCACCGTGTCGAGGTCGTCCGGGGTGATGACGCCCTGCTGGACGAGGTAGGTGGCCTCGCGGCTGACCGCGCGCTGGAGGCGGTTGCCGACGAACCCGGGGATCTCCTTGCGTTCGACGACGGGGGTGCGGCCGAGGAAGGTGTAGAAGTCGACGGCGTCCTGGACGGCGTCCTCGCTGGTGCACTTGCCCGGCACGACCTCGACCAGCGGGATCAGGTGGGGCGGGTTGAACGGGTGGCCGATGAGGATCCGGCTCGCGTCCTGGAGGTGCCCGGTGAAGGCGGTCGCGGGGATCGCGGAGGACGAGCTCAGCAGCAGCGCGTGCCAGGGGGCCTCCTTCACCAGTCGGGCGAACAGCCGCTTCTTGAAGTCGAGGTTCTCGGGGCCGTTCTCCTGGACGACGTCGGCGTCGTGGACGGCTTCGGTGACGTCGCCGGCGAGGTGTACCCGGCCGGCCAGGGCGCCGACGTCGAGGCCCAGGGCGGCCAGGTGCGGGGTGAACTGTGCCAGCGCGGTGTCGACGGCCTCGGCGAGGTCGGGGCGCGGGTCGCTGACCCGGACGGTCAGGCCGTGGGCGGCGAACAGCGCGGTCCAGGACAGCCCGATGGTGCCGGCGCCGATCACGGCGGCGGTGCGGAAGGGGTGGGTCATGGTGTGCCTGCCTGGAGGTAGTCGAAGACCGGTGTGACCGGCGCGAGGGTCAGGTCGGTGAGGATGTGGCTCGCCGAGACGATCTCCAGGACGGGCAGGTCGGCCAGCGGCGCAAGCACGTGCTGGAACAACTGCAGCCGCGCGGGGCCGGTGTAGGCGGCTTTGACGACGACGTCGGTGATCTGGGTGCGGACCAGTTCCTGGATGCGCGGGGTGCCGTCGTATCCCGGGATGGTCTTGAGCATGAAGGTCGGCACCGTGATCTGCGCCCGGGCTTCGCGTGGGTCGAGCGGGTGGTGCTTGTAGCCCATGGTCGCGGTGGCCACCCGCAGTGTGCCGTAGTCGAGGGTGCCGACCAGGGTGTCGTGGTCGGCGTACAGCTTCGGTGCGCCCATGACTTTCGGGTAGGCGCCGATCTCGCGTCCGGCCGCTGTCGCCGGGAAGTTGTCGAGGTACATCGCGTGCAGGTACTCGCCCCGCTCGTCCTCGAAGCTGACCTGGATTGCCTGGCCGCCCTCGGTGTAAGGGCCGTACCCGGTGACGTCGTTCATCTTCATGATCTCGAACCGGACCAGTGGCTCCTCGATGCGCAGGGGCTCGGGGACGACGGCGCGCAGCACGTCGGGGTCGGTGCGGTAGACGACGCTGAGGTATTCACGGTCGGTGAACCGCGGTGTCACGGGTGGGAACGCCGGGCTGGTCAGCGGGGTGGTCGCGTGGCGGCGTACGTCGGGGATCCGCATGTCACTTCCCCGTCCACCGCGGTGCGCGGCGTTCGGCGAAGGCGGTCATGCCTTCGCGGACGTCGGCCGAGGCCATCAAGTTGTCCTGCGCCTCGCGCTGCGCGGCGAAGGCGTCGGTCTCGGGTGTGCCGTCGGCGTGCCGCAGAAGGTTCTTCACCGCGGCTAGTGCGAGCGGCGCGTTGTGCGCGAGCTGCTCGGCGAGTTTCAGGGCGGTGGCCACGGCCTCGCCGGGCGCGGTGACCCGGTTGGCCAGGCCCAGTTCCCCGGCGCGGCGACCGCTGACGGGCTCACCGGTGAGCAGGAACTCCATGGCGAGGTGGTACGGGATGCGCCGGGGCAGCCTGATCACGCCGCCGCCCGCGGCGATCAGACCGCGTTTGACCTCGGGCAGGCCGAGCGTCGCGTCCTCGGCGGCGACGATGAGGTCGCACCCCAGGGCGAGCTCGAAGCCGCCGCCCAGGGCGAAGCCCTCCACGGCGGCGATCAGCGGCTTGGTCAGTTCGGCTTCGGTCAGGCCGCCGAATCCGCGGCCCGGGATCACGGGCAAGTCGCCGTTCAGGGCGGCCTTGAGGTCCATGCCGGCGCTGAAGGTGCCCTTCGCTCCGGTGAGGACACCGGCCCGCAGGGTGCTGTCGCTCTCCAGTTCGTCGAGCGCGGCGGTCAGGCCGGCGGCGACCGCGGAGTTCACCGCGTTGCGTGCCTGCGGGCGGTCGATCGTGATCAGGAGCGTCGAGCAGATCCGCTGGACGCGCACTTCGCTGTTCATGATTTCTCCCACTGCTCCGCGCGGCTCAGCCGGCGTCCGTCAACTCGGCGAGGACCTCAGCGGTGTCCTGGCCGGGAACCGGTGCCAGACGGCGGATCGAGCCGGGCGTGGCGGAGAACCTCACGGGGATCCCGATCGTGCGTACTGGGCCCTCGGTCGGGTGCTCGACCGTCTCCAGCAAGTGGCCCTCGCGGACGTAGGGGTCCTCGTGCGAGTGGTCCAGCTCCAGCACCGGCCCCATCGGGATGCTGTGCTTGGTGCACACCTCGGTCCACTCGGCCGTGGTCAGCGCGGGCGCGCATTGGTCGACCAGGTCGGACAGGTCGTCGGCGTCGGCGATGTTGAGGACGGGGCCGTTGACCCTGGGGTCGGCGGCCAGGTCGGGACGGCCGGCGGCATGGAAGAAGTCGCGGTAGTTCTGCGGCGTGTACGGGATCACGGCGGCCAGGCCGTCCTTGGTCCGCCGCGCCTTGTGGTGCTGCGACAGCGACCGCGGGTAGCCGGTGGGACCTGTCGCCGGGTCGAAGGTGTGCCCGGCGAGGTGCTCGACCAGGTTGAACGTGATCAGCGTGTCGGCCATCGGGATCTCGATCTGCTGGCCGCGCCCGGTCCTGTTCCGGTGTACCAGGGCGGCGAGCACGCTGTAGGCGATGGTCAGGCCGGAGACCTTGTCGGCGAGGATGGACGGAAGGTAGAGCGGCGTGCCCAGGGCGCGGTTGGCGATGTCGACCAGTCCGGAGGCGGCCTGCACGGTCTCGTCGTAGGCGGCGGCGTCCGCCCGGTCGGAGTCGCCGCGGAAGCCGGCGGCGTGCGCGTAGACCAGGCCCGGGTTGGCGGCGGCGAGGTCGTCGTAGGTCAGGCCCAGACGGGCGAGCGCGCGGGGGCGCATGTTGGTGATCAGTACGTCGGCGGTGTGGATCAGCTCCAAGGCCTGGGCGTGCTCGGCCTCGTCCTTCAAATCCAGGGCCACGCTCCGCTTGTTGCGGTTGACATTGAGGTGCAGCGGGGTCATGCCCGGCGTGTTGCGGTACTCACCCACGTGAAGGGAGTCCGAGGGTGACTCGATCTTGATGACATCGGCACCCAGATCTCCCAGGATCTGGGCCGCATACGGGCCCATGACCACGGTCGAGAGGTCGATCACCCGCACCCCATCGAGCGGTCCGGGGGAGTGCATTTCCGCCACGGTCGCGTCCTTTCGCTGCTTTTGTCGGATACGAAAGAAACGCTAAGCGCACATTGCTGGCAACGGAATTATCGTATTGCTGACATCGGTGTGACCGCAGCGGTCACACCGATGCAGGCCCTTCGGCTGCGAAGTGGTCGGTACGGGCCCTGCACCAGCGTGTGCCGCGCAAAAAATCTTTTCACCACGCGATCAGGCCGTTCTTCCGGTGGCCAGCGCCGCCTCGAAACTTTTGGGCGCAATGGTGCCGCCTGATCCTCGTTTTAATCCTCGCTTTCTTCGAATTCAGTTTGGAGCCTGTGCCGGTGAACCAACCGACTGGCCCGGCCGCGGCCGGGCCGATGTGAGCGGGCGAGTCCGGCCCTGGGGCATCGCACAGTCGGAGCGACTTGCTCACGTGCAGGCTCCGACCCGTGGATCAGGGATAATGTGTTGGAGTGGAAATATTCCATTTGCGATACTTTGTTGCTGTTGCGGAGGAGTTGAACTTCTCGGCGGCGGCCCGTCGCATGCACATGGCCACCTCGCCGCTGAGTCAGCGGATCAGGGACCTGGAGCGAGAGCTCGACCAGCGGCTCTTCGACCGCAGCACGCACCACGTCACCCTCACGCCGGCCGGCGAGGCGCTGCTGCCGATCGCTCGGGACGTTCTGGAGCGGGTCAATTCCATTCCCTGGCGGCTCCGTGAGGCGTCCGGGGTGGTGCGCAGCACCATGTTCGTTGGCATCCCTCCAGGGGTGCACCCGCGGATCAGGGAACAGGTCACCACGCTCGCCGAGCGTGTCGGGGAGTGGTGCGAACTCCTCACCTGGCCGGGCAGCTCCAAGGCACTGATCGCCGGCGTGTGCGAGAGCAGACTCGCGCTGGCGCTGGCCCGGCTGCCGATCAACGACCCCGTACTGGACGTCCTGCCCGTCCTGTCGGAACAGCTGGGAGCGGTGGTGCCCGCCGACCGGTTCGCGGGGAGGGACTGCGTGGCCCTTGCCGACCTGAGCGATCTTTCCTTCGTCGTCTCCCCCAGGGAGATCAGGCCCACCTATTTCGAACTGCTCGACCGGGAAATGGCGGAACGAGGGGTCAGGAAACGTATCAAGCTCACCGACACCGGCTACGACGGAATCGCCGAAGTGGTATCCGGAGGGATGGCCTTCTACTTTTCCATACTTCACGCGGAAAGCCCCATGCACGGCTATGCGATGGAGAACACGAGGGTCTTGCCGTTTGCGGATTTCGAGCCCCGGCTGGAGACCGCCCTGATCTGGCGGCGCGACCGGGCCGCTGTAGGGGACCTCGACAAACTCGTCGAAGCCGCCCGTGAGGTTTTTGCCGACCCGCTCCACGTTTGAGCCGGACGCCCAGTCCGCAACGCTCCTACGTACACCTAGCCGCCCCTTGAGGATGCCCGGCTACTGCGGAAGGTCCGCAGTGGCTTCAGCCATAAGCGCCTGTTCGGCCCAGATGGTCTTGCCCTGGCCGGTGTAGCGCACCCCCCAGCGCTGCGAGCATTCAGCCACGAGGAACAGGCCGCGCCCTCCCTCATCGGTGGTGTTCGCCCGGCGGATGTGCGGAGAGGTACTGCTGCCGTCGCACACCTCGCAGATCAGGGTCCGGTCGTGTATCAGCCGCAGCCGGATCGGCTCTCGGCCGTCAGCGGATGGCGTTGGTGACCAGCTCGCTCGCGATCAGCTCCGTGGCGAAGCCAAGGGGACCAAGGCCCCACTGTTCGAGTTGCCATATGACCTGGGAGCGGGCGTCGGCGACGGCGGCAGGGTCGCATGGCAGCTTCCAGGTGACCACCTGGTCGCCGCTGAGCGCACGCGTCCGAACGACAAGGAGCGACAGGTCGTCCTCGGCCGCCAGGAGCGGCGCCGCGATGTCCGCGGTTCCCGGCAGACGTCCTCGACCGATGGCCCGCTGCGCTGCATGGCCGTGCGCAGTAGGCGGGGCACACCATCGTTCGTGCCGCATGCGCGCACCAGACTGCCCGTGTAGAAGAGCAGAGTGCTGCCTTCGGCGAGCTCGAGGTTCAGTGGTTCGAAGACCGGCTCGCCCATGCCCAAGGGCCTGTTGCCGGGCGCATCGAGGACGTGGACGAGTCCATTTCGGTCGGCGACTGCGGGTGGGGGGTGGCCGGCACTGGCCACGACGCAGCGGCGCCCGACCGGGTCCCACACGGCGTAGAGGAACGTCGCGCCGACCAGTCGTTCCACAAACCACACGGACCACTCGTTGTGCCTGCCCGCGGCATAGCGCGAGACGATGTCATCCAACCGGGCCAGTACTTCCTCGGGCGCGAGATCGAGTTCCGACAGCGCCCGAACGGCTGCGCCGATCAGCCCGATGCAGACGGTGGCCTGCACGCCGGAGACCGAGACGTCACCGACGCTGAAGGCGACACGCATGCCGGACAGAGGGACCACATCGATCCATGAGCCGTTCACCCCCGTCCCACTACGGGCGGGCAGGTACGACCGGGTGATCTCAGCCGCGCTGTGGTCCGGTGCGGCAACGGTCTCCATACGCCTTCTCAGGTCAACCGCTGCAAGGTGCTCGTGGTGGTCGAGCCAGCTCCGCACCGCCTCGTTTTCGGAGATCTCCGGTAGCGGACCGGCGGATGCCAAGATCACCGTTCGCTTGCTGCCCGGTAGGACGGACGTCACGGAACAGGCCATGAGAGCGACCGGCACAGCACGACCGTGCCGATGCATGAGGACGGTGGAGAGCCAAGGAGTGCTGGCGGTGCCCGTGGCCAGCAACATCTGCTGGAGGCAGTCCCACGGAAGCACCGGGCACAGCTCACTCACCGGTCTGCCTACGACGTCGGCCGTCGCGTAGCCCAAAAGACGCTCGGCCGCCGGACTCCACCTGGACACCAGCCCCGCGGCGTCCACCACGAACGCCGCCGGACCTCCAGTGAGGGCCGGGGTGCCGGCGGCGGATGCCCCATCCACGGTGTCCATCTCACCGACCTCGTTCGGTGAGGAAACTCCTACACGACGACGATAAAACGCCGGCGGACCCGACGCCTTTCCACCGGTCCGGCCAGATGGCACCGCTCTTCCACGAACGGCCCCAGATGACTTTGCCCTCGTTCCTCAGAGAGCCAGCTGCGGGTACAAGCCGCGGGATGGGCTGCCAGGCCTGCCTTGACATGGCGGGAGCGCTCGTCGACCAGCACTTCGTAGGCGCCGGCTTCGATTGCGTCCAGGGCCTGCCCGGCGGCGTTTTCGGGTGACGTCTTCGGGGAGTTGACGCGCGCGGCCAGGTCGGCTTCGACGTAACCGACGTGCAGCCCGGTCACGTCGATGCCGCGTGGCTTCAGCTCCAGGCGCAGCGAGTTGGTCTGGGAGAACAGCGCGGCCTTGGAGGCGCTGTAGGAACCCGCAAGAGCGATCCAGGTAGAGGCGGGTGGCCACGACCTCCCCGCGACGCCCGCGCCCGCGAGCTCGACGCACCCATGCCGCCGCATGGGACCTCACGGAGGGCCGAGGTCGCCGGCGCCCGCGACCTCGCCTCGTCCCGACTGGAAGGCTGGGACTTGGGGCACCCGGCAACGGCACGACGGCAAGACCATATGGGCAGAAATCGCACTACCGGACGGGCTCACCGGACCCAGAGTTGCGTCTAGTGCTGTGACCTTATCGGTTCGCTCGCACAGGGTCGGCCAGCACACCTGCCGGCAGTCGGGAACGACGTTGTCGCCTATCCGACCGTCCCGACCACCGACCCGGCGCACCTGGGCTCTGCAGCTCTCCTCAGGCGGCGACGGTTTCACCCAGGTCCACCTCGGCCGTCTCCTTTTCGGTGTCCCGCTGCCGCTTCGCCGGCGAGGCCAGGTCGGGGGCGGCGCGGTGCTCGGCGACCGTGGCGGCAGTCGTCAGCAGCGCTCCCGCGGCCAGCCAGAGCACCAGGGACAGGATGCGGCCGCCGAAGCCCGTCGAGTCGAAGTACAGCAGGCTGCGTGCGCCCTCCACGAAGCCGGCGCCATTCCAGAAGGCGTGCAGCGCGCCGAAGAAGCCGTTCTGCAGCGCGGGCTGGAGGATGCCGCCGGAGCTGGTGAAGTTCAGCATCACGAACAGCACCATCTGGACCGCCGTCGTCCAGCGCCCGAGGAAGGTGTGAAGGGCGATGCCGATGGTGAGGATGCCGGCCGAGTAGAGCCAGGCCATGCCCCACACCCCGGGCAGGTTGTGGTCGACGATGTGGAAGACCGGCCCGGCCAGCACCGCCGCTATGACGCTCATCACCAGCGCGGTGACCACGCCGATGACCGCCCGGGTCCCCATGCGCAGCGCGGCACCGGCGGTGCTGATGGCGGCGACGCCGGCGTTGGAGCCGATGGTCAGTGCGACCAGCAGGAAGAACAGGCCCTGGCCGGTGAGGTCCCCGCTGGAGAGCCGGGACAGGTCGGTGACGTGCAGGGGCGCGTCGTGCCTGCCGGCCACGGTCGTGAACACGATCTCCGCGGCGGTGGCGGAGGTGTCGGAGTTGGCCTTGGCGACCAGCAGCTCGGGGTGCTTGACGCTGGGCACGTAGGCGCCGACCAGGTCCCGGTCCATGATCCGGCGCTGAGCCGCGGCCCGGTCGGGCTCGGTGGTGACGTCCAGCGCATCACCGGCCTTGTCCTTGATCGTCTGGGCCAGCAGCTGCACCCGCGGCGAGGTGCCGATGACGGCGACCTTCAGGCCCTGCGCATGCGGTGCGTGGAAGGCGCCGAGGTAAGCCAGCCCCATGCCCAGGCACATCAGCAGCGGGGTGATCAGGAGGACCACCACATGGCGGACGGTACGGGATGTGCTGGTCGCTGTCGGCCGCCTTCCGGCCAGACGGTGGGTGCTCATTACGTGCCCTCCTTCACTGGGTAGTTGTAACGTACATATGAATTAGGTTGCATGTTGCAACCAGCGAAGAAGGGAGTGCCCCGCCATGCCCGACCGTGAGACGTCGACGGACGTCATTCAGCAAGAACTGACCGCATTCGCCCGCCGCGCCCGGCACAAGGCCGTCCAGCTCCACCAGGAGCTGACACTGGTGGCCCACAGCATGCTCGACCACATGCGCCGGAACGGCAGCTGCCACGCCGCCGACCTCGCGGCGCACTTCATGCTCGACAAGTCCACCGTCAGCCGGCAGATCGCCATGCTCGAGGCGGAGGGCATGATCGTGCGCGAGACCGACCCGGACGACCACAGGAGGCAGATCCTCAAGGCGTCCGAGAAGGGCCTGGACCAGCTGAAGGAGGCCAACCGGCAGCGCTGCTCCTCCTTCCGGGAGCGGTTCACCGACTGGGACGACCGCGACCTGGCCCAGCTGGCCGTCTACCTGCGGCGCTACAACGCCGCCGACGTCGACTGACGGAGATATCGCCGCCACCCGTGCCCGTGCTCGCCGATCGGGCAGCCTCTTCCGCATGGCCAGTCCCAGCAGCCGAACCTGTGGCCAGTTCTCGCTCCAGGCGCAGGGCCGCCCGGTCTTCCTCGCTCGCGGGCGCCAAGCGGTTGACGGTCTTCCGGCGGCGCGACCTTCCCGGCAGGCCCAGACATGGACGGCCAGCCCGTCCTCCTGGGCATCGGCTCAGTCCAGGCCGCACCGACCATTTCACGCGGAAGCTGATCAATGGCGAGGTTGTGACCGCTGCGGTCACACCGGCAGGAGCGACTCGATAATTCCGTTCCCCGTCAGAAGCACACACGGTTGATGCATCAAGGCTCCGACGCCGACATGAGGTTGGCGCGACCCCCAGGAGGGCACATGCCCACCCTCGACAGCCAGGACAATGCCCGCACGTACGCCTCGGTTCTGGCCATCCTGCGCGGCGCCGATGACCATCCGGCCGGCACCACGGATGAGGCCGAGCACGATGGTGCTCGCGCCGTGCAGAACCCGGCGCTCTGGGACCTGAGCAAGCCGACGGACGAGGGCATACCGACCCGGTACCCGCACGGCACAGTGCCGGCAGACAGGCCATCACCTGACGATTGGCTATCAGCCCGTAGCGGTGCGCCAGGGAGACTGAGCTCCGATGACACACAAGGGGGCCACGATGCAGGTAGCAGTTGTCACCTTCGACGGTTTCAACGAGCTCGACAGTTTCATCGCCGCCTCGTTGATCAACCGGTGCCGCAAGGAGGGCCTGGAGGCTTTCATCACGACGCCGACGCCGGTGGTCACGTCGATGAACGGCGTCGAGGTGACCGGGCAGCGCCCGGTGCAGTTCGTGACCGATGCCGACGTCGTGTTGATCGGCAGCGGCGTGAAGACCCGCGACGTGGTCGCCGACGACCGGCTGATCTCCACGGTGCGGCTCGACCCCTCACGCCAGCTGATCGGTTCTCAGTGCTCCGGCGCGCTGTTCCTGGCACGCCTCGGGCTGCTGGGCGACATGCCGGCGTGCACGGACATCAAGACCCGGCCCTTCGTTGAGGCCGCCGGCGTCACCGTGCTGGACGCGCCGTTCCACGCCGAGGGCAACATTGCCACTGCGGGTGGCTGCTTGGCATCGCAGTACCTCGCCACATGGGTGATCACCCGGACCCTCGGCGAGGGTGCCGCCCGCGACGTCCTCGACTACGTGGCTCCGGTCGGCGAGAACCAGCAGACGGTCGAGCGCGCCCTGCGTGCCGTCCACGCCGGCGAGGCCGCACTGCACTGACTCCTCCCGCTGAACAACCGATCGGCGTCCGACACACGATGGGAGCAGACCCATGACCGCAATCGCAGGTTCGACCGTCCTCGTCACCGGAGGCAGCCGGGGAATCGGCAGGGCCCTGGTGGAGTCCCTTTACGACCGAGGAGCCAAGAAGGTCTACGCCACCGCCCGTGACCCCAGGACGGTCACCCATCCCGGCGCGGTCGCACTGGCCCTGGAGGTCACCGACCCAGCGTCGGTGGCCGCCGTCGCGGCGCAGGCACAGGACGTCACCATCCTGGTCAACAACGCCGGTGGATCGATAGGGGCATCGTTCCTGACCTCCCCGGTCGACGATGTCCGCCGCGAATTCGAGACCAACTTCTACGGCCCCCTACAGATGACCAGGGCTCTCGTCCCGGTCATCGAGGCCAACGGCGGCGGCCACCTGCTCACCGTGCACTCCGTCCTGTCCTGGATCGCCCTGGCCGGTTCCTACAGTGCCTCCAAGGCCGCGCTGTGGTCACAGACCAACGCGCTGCGCCTGGAGCTGCAGCCGCGCGGCATCAACGTCACCGGCCTGCACGTCGGCTACGTCGACACCGACCTGGCAGCGCACGTCGACTCCCCGAAGTCTTCGCCGCACGGCGTCGCGGAGCAGGCCCTGGACGGAATCGAGTCCGACGCCTACGAAGTACTGGCCGACGAGCGCTCCCGCCAGGTCAAGGCAGGGCTCGCAGACGACCTTGCCGCCCTGTACCCCCAGTTGGCAGCCTGACGCATCCTGTCGCGACCGTCCGGCGTGATCAACCGCAGGCCTCGAGGCTCCGGAACCTGGGCACTGCTAGCACGTTCCCCGGCCAAGCCGCGTCCAGGCTCGGTGACGCATGCGCCCGCGGCGGCGGCCCGGACCGGGAAACCGCCGCCGCGAATGGGCGGCGTGTCAGTTGGAAGTCCGTAAGATAATTGCGCCGCAGAGAAGGGGCCCGCAGCAACCCTGGACACGGACCGCACAACGCTGCCCGCCCCCTGCAACCTAGGTGTGCTGTCCCGCTCAGGGCGCTGGCGTCAATGGTGGGAGCGTTGCCTACTCCTGATCGACGACAACGTTGATGTGGCACGTGGCCTGGTCACCGAATACGCCAACGGTTGCGGCGTCGCAGTACAGGGCGCGTTCCTCGATCCACGTCTGCACCTTTGCAACCTCTTGTGCCGGCCCGCGCAGTTCGACGAAGACCACGCGTGGATGGAGCGAGGCCGGTGAGTCATCGGGAAGTGTGTTCATGCCCGTGATCAACAGCGCAATCGGCACCAGGACACGCCTGGATCCGGCCTTGATCCTCGACAACGGTGGATTTCCTGCCCGGCGGGTCTTCCCTCATTCCTGGTGTCCCCAGCGAAATGATCACCGACAACGCCAAGTGCTACCGGGACCCTGCCGACTTTCACGCGGCAGCGGCAGTTCTGGGCACCCAGCAACGCTTCATCCGACCGCACTGCCCCTGGACCAATGGCAAGGTCGAACGCTTCAACCGCACTCTGCAGACCGAATGGGCCGCCAGCAACACCGCACGCGAACAAGCCCCGGCCCCCTGGCTGCAGTACTACAACACCCAACGACGGCACACCGCACTCGGCGGCCGACCACCCATCACCCGACTGACAAACCTCATGACCGAGTACACCTGGGCCCCCCACGGGGTCGTGGGCGCGAGGTCACTGTGGGTCACCGCAACCACGGCACGCCGCACCCGAGCGCCCCGAGGATCGCCCGGCGCCAGAGAAGATTCCTCACGACGTCCGTGCTTGAGCCGACTGAGAACAGCAGCGCCGGCGGTCGGGACAAGAATCAGAGAAGGTTAGGGCAGCGGTAGTAAAATAAGCGAGTAGCAGCGCCAACGGCAGTCGGGCGGCGAAAGAGATGGAACAGGATGGGCCCATCCCGCCGGGTTGGGACTGTCTACACCCGGCAACGCGGGATAGAAAACGGCTGCTGGTATCGGCGGCCGAGAGCGTTGTCGCCGAATTGGGCGCATCGGCCGCGACGGTCTACCTCAAAGTGCCGGACACCCCGCATCTGCAGGCTGCTGTCGTGGCGGTGACCGCCATGGGGATCGGAGCGCCCGAAGACGTACCCCTGAATGACAGCACCTACCCGTCGTCACGGGCGTGGCAGTCGGGCCATGTGGAGACCGCGCATCAGGTGGACTTCATGACAGGCCACCCGCATTTGGCAGCCTACGCACATTTCCCACTGCAGGCCGCGGCCGCGCCGCTCTTCTCGTTGACCCGCCGCTTCGGGACGCTTGCGGCTTTCTGGCCGCCCGTAGGTGACGAGATCGCCGAGTCAGAGCAGGAGCGACTCGTCGTCGCGGCCTCGTCGCTGGCCCACGACCTGGACCGCTTGGCCGATCATGGGACATCGATGGTCCCGCCCCTGGTACCGCACGTGGTCACCGTAGAGGGGCAGGGGGCGGGCGCCGAAAGCATGACCTCATCAACCGCTCCCCTCGTCTACCACCTGCACAAACTCGCCACGCTCCTGGCAACGACCGTTCACACCCGAGACGTCGTGGAGATGTCGATGGAGCGCGTGCTGGACGGGTTCCAGGCCCGAGCCGCCGTCGTCAGCCTGGTCGATGGAGATCGGCTCCGCGTGGCATGTGCCTCCGGCTGCGCAAGGGAATTCATCCGCACCTTGAATGGCTCACTGCTCGCGCAGCGCAGGCCGGAGACGGAGGCGGTGGACCGACGACGGCCGATGCTGTATGGCCCCCGGGATGCACTGACAGCCGGCCGGTTGCCAGAGCCGCTGTCGGACCAGGAGTCCTTCTGGATGGTCCTGCCGCTCCTTGCCGGGCGGAAGGCGGTGGGTGCCCTCGCCATGGCGTTCGGCGCCGAACGCAGGGACATCCTCGCCGAGCAGGGAACGCTGACAGCGCTGGCCACGGCAGTCGGTCAGGCGGTAGAACGAACCCAAATGCACCACGTACAGCACGCGCTGGTTGATGACCTGCAGCACGCACTGCTACCACCCGTGCTGCCCCAGCCGGCCGGAGTGGTGAGTACCAGCAGATACGCATCGGCGACCAGCGGAATCGAACTCGGAGGAGACTGGTATGACCTCATCATGCTCCCCGACAGCCGGGTGATGATGGTGATCGGGGACGTCCAGGGTCACAACACGGCTGCGGCAGTGGTGATGGGCGAGCTGCGCAGCGGCGTGCGCGCATACGCGACCGAAGGACACGACCCCGGAGTTGTCCTTACCCGGGCGAACCAGCTCCTGATCGGCCTGGAAACAGACCTCTTCGCCACCTGCTGCTGTGCCTGGCTCGATCCAGACACCGGCAGGGCGCAGATGGCCACCGCCGGGCATCCACCGCCTCTGATGCGCACGCCTGACGGCCGGATGCCACTCGTCTCTCTCGAAGCGGGCATGCCTCTCGGCATCGACCCGGAGGCGACCTTCGAGGCGATGGACCTGCAACTCGAGCCGGGTACGTTGCTCGCCTTCTACACGGACGGTCTGGCCGGCCCCGGAGGCGATGTGGACCACGAGGTGGTGAGCGTGGCCTTCGACGACCCGGGGAATCTTGAGTGCGTCGGCGACCGGCTCATCAGGGGCTTCAGCGAGTCGCCCCTGCGGTGCTCCGACGATGCCGCTTTGCTCTTGGTCGTCTACGAAGGGCCCTCGGCTGAAGCTAAGCACAATGTCCGGCAGTTGAGGATCCACCGGCGCGATCTGCAAGGAGCCGAGCGGACGCGCAGACTTTTGCGGGAGTGGTTGGCGGGGTGGGAGCTGTCCGCCATGGCTGACGATGAGGAACTGCTGGTGTCGGAGGTCGTCACTAACGGCCTGGTACACGGTGACAGCGACGTATACGTCTACGTGCACAAGTATCCCGAATGTATACGCGTAGAGGTCCGTGACAGCGATCCGCATCTCGCGCAGCCCGTAACGGTTCCCCGCGATGAGGATCAGGCCGAGGGGGGACGAGGACTGGTCATCGTTTCGGCGCTGGCTTCGGCATGGGGCAATTCACCGAGCGGACGAGGGAAGACCGTGTGGTTCGAATTGCCGATGCCGGCTGCCCATGGCGCTGATGCTTGACACGGCGCACTTTCTCATGTGGTTACCCTCGACCAGGCCGGGGCCTTGACCGGCACCGCAGTGACCTTGCGCACTCGACGCGAAGAGCTGCACGTTCTATCGTCCGCCGATGTCCAGCCCGTCCCGGCTGGGCCGGTAGCGGGCGCGCGACCTCCAGGCCTAGGTGTATTGCCCTGTGAGGTTGGGGACGCGGCTGGCGGGTGGTTTGCCGTTCAGCGCGGTGTGTCCGCGGTGGTGATTGTAGGTGTGGAGCCA
>NZ_JARAVO010000125.1:0-26073 GCF_033792805.1 Streptomyces sp. PA03-1a | reverse complement strand
GGGTAGCACATCGCTGCGCGATGTGCAAGTGAAACCGCCTCGCTTCGCTCGGCGGTGACGGACCGCTTCGCGGTCCGTGGACTCGCGGACTTCGTCCGCGAGTTGGGCCCCGCTGCGCGGGGCTTGCCTCACTATGTTCGGCCGGCCCTTCGGGCCGGTGGTGGGCTTGCGCTTCGCTTCAGCCCACTTGCGGGGTCTGACTTACTCTCAAGGTCAGGTCCGCTTCGCTCCCCTGACTGGCCTTCGGCTTCGCCTCCGGCCTTGCGGCCCGCTAACGCGGGCCGGGCTGGCTACGAGGAAGGTGGTGACGGGTGCATCTGCTCCCTCGGTTCGGCTATGGCTCTCTTGACAACCCATCAGTGCGGGGTCGGTGAGCGCGGTGTCTCCTCGCGAGCATGGGTGCTTCCTTCGTGTAAAAGTTTCTGAGGATCCGAGTTTTCTGCTCTCCCCTCTCGGCAAGGAGAGCATCCGCCGTTACGCCTCGGTTCCGCCAGCAAGGTGTCCGCGTACTCCTCTGTGCACACCTCTCGAAGTACAGGGGCGAGGAGGTGCCGGGGCATTCTTCGGCAGGGCGATGTCAGTGCATGCCCGCATACTGACGCCCATGCAGATCACGGAGGACGCGCTCAAACAGGCCTGGCATGAGATGACCGCAGGCTCTGAGCTTCTCGATGACGCCATGTTCCCGCCTACCGGCACATCACCCGACCAGTACGCACAGCGCGCCGGCGATCCCGGTGGCCTCTTCCTCGTTCTGGACGAAGACGGCACTGTACACGGCTACCACGGCCCCTACGTGGAGGATTTCGTCACCCGGGACCTCGACCAGGTGCTGTACTTCGCTGCCGAGGAAGCGGTCGCTCGGCTCGCCGAGCATGCCCGCTCCTCCACCCTGGGCCTGGCAACCAATCTCGTCACCGAACAGGCGGAGATGCTGGACCGGATCGCCCCCGCGTGGGGACGCAGATTCCGCAGCGGCGGCATTGACGGAACGCAGGCGTCACAGCCGTGCGGACGTGACCCGCTGGAACGCCTCGCCTGGATCGCCGACACCTGGCGTGACCAGGACCCCTACACCCATCTTGCCTTCTTCCGTGGCAAGGACATCAGCGCCGAACAGATTGCCCTGCTCCACGGAGCTGACCTGGAACAGATTGCTACCGGGATGCGCCTGTCGGACCTGCGCGGGATGGAAGGCTCCGGCCGCAATTACTGGGACATTGCCTGGGAGTCCTGCTGCTTCGGGCAGGCCGGCGACTGGGTGTTCCTGATGTATCACGAGACGCCACCGGGCATCCGGGTCGACCATGCGGCTCTCTCCCGACTCGGAGTCACAGAGACCGTTGAGTTGAGCGCCACCGCGGCGAAGGCCATCTATGACTTCACCTACACATGCGACGGCCGCCGCATCGACGACGGTCGGGGAATGCTGGAACTGATCTGGTACAAGGAAGGCCGCGCGCCCTACTACCGGGGCGGCCAGCTCGACTTCCTCAACCAGGCCATACGCCGCGCCGAACTGGACCACCCAGAACTGATCGACACATTCGACCTGTACTTCCACGCCCTGGACGACGCACTCGGCCTTCAACTGCCCCAGCAGGACATCCACGCCGGAACGATCCGGGCCGCACTGTGGGCACGCAGCAACTCAGGCCGAGGTTAAAAAGTCAGGCTCGAGACCCGCATCGGCCGGACGGTCATGCGAACCGGATAACGGGTGACCCTAGAACCGCAACGGCCCGGGCTGCGTCAAGGATCCGGAGCCCAGCAGCAAGGACACTACGATGGAGACCAGGGAGTACTACGGCCAGTACCAGATGAGCGCGGCAGTGCTCCCGGCCCGCGTGGTCTACCTAATTGCCGAGAACAGCGGAGACGGCTTCCGCAGTGCGGTTCGGGAAGCCAGTACGCGGTGGGCGGGGGTCACCGAACCCATCGTGCCGGTGACGCCCGAGGGGAAGGTGAGCGGCGCCTGGCAGGAGATAGTCGAGGCCGCTGACGTCCAAAACGCGGTCAATGTAGACCTCGACGAGGAACAGGCGAAGGTGGCCGCCGAGCAACTGGGGCTTCCACTGGTCGCGCTGGCGCGCATCGACCATGAGGGTGCTGGAAAGTTCACCTGCCATCCCTCAGCGATCGCAGCGGCGGACGAGTGGGGGCAGAGCTACCTCATGGCTCAGGAAGATGCCCCCTTGTGGCAGATCGCAGCCGCTGGCGACCTGGTCGGTGAGGCGCTAGAGGCGATGCAGAAGCTGCTGCCGGTCAGCCGGCCGATGAGCGATGTGCAAATCGCAACGGCCCAGTTCCAGAGCAACACTCTGTTGGATCGGACCCGGTCACAGTTCCGTGAGCACAGCCAGTCGGGCGGCATGTTCGGCGGCCCCATGACCATCGTGGTGACCGATCCGGATGACGTGGACCAGTGCATGCGCTTCTGGAACCTGCGCGCTCTCCGCCCCTTGGGTATCAACCCCACCACGGTGATGCTGCTGCCCCGGCATGGCGTCGAACACTGGGTCCACTTTGCGGAAAACGTGGCACAGCACCTGCGTGCTCACCCTGATACGACTCCCGACGTCAACCTGTACGGGCCGTCCATCCCCAAGGAAGAACTGCACGCGCTTGCCGCCGTGCTCCGTCTGACCCCCGACACGTCTACCAAGATCAAGACATCGGCTTGGGGCGGGCGCGACCCCTCGAAGGAACTCACCTATCTCCTCAACCAGGACGCCCGGATCTGGCTGCTGTTCGAGCGCTCCTGGGGGCGGACCACCCTCTTCGACGCACACCTGTACGCAGGTCAGAGCACGATCGAGTTCAGCTCGCCCGTCGAGTTCAGCAACCAGGGACGCGCCCTTGCCCGATGGAGCAGCCCGGCATTTGACCCGCTCCCCCGCAGGCCAGAGATCGCAAGCATGGTGCATCCGCAGGCGGTCTGGCACCGGGACAGCCTTCAGATCAACACGCGCGCGATGCGCCGGTACCGCTTGGACATCAGCGTCCCGGACCTGTCCGCTGTTGTTGAGCGCTTGCTGACCGGGACTGTCCATTGGGAGCTATCGGACAAGGGCCGGCTGGGCACTGCCCTGGCGGCACAGACCGACGTTTCCGCACTTCTGGAGCCGTCCCTGTACGAGGCGA
This sequence comes from Streptomyces sp. PA03-1a, assembly GCF_033792805.1. Classification (NCBI taxonomy): domain Bacteria; kingdom Bacillati; phylum Actinomycetota; class Actinomycetes; order Kitasatosporales; family Streptomycetaceae; genus Streptomyces; species Streptomyces sp. PA03-1a. The sequence continues at coordinate 22,929 of NZ_JARAVO010000125.1, read as the reverse complement.
TCATCGCCTTGACGACCCGCAGGACTGATCACTTCCTCAAAGCCGTAGCGAGGCTCGAGCAGCAAGGCACCGAGCTGCCCGAGGGCATCAAGGACTTGGCGGCTGACTGGGGAAGCCGCATGGACCGCCGTTACGCCCCGGCACGCCAACTGCAGGGCATGGCGGCCAAGGACGCTCTGCCGGCGCTGGAGCGAGCTTGCTCGCTCGGCTGGGCCGAACGCGGCACCGCCATCGACTGCTCCCAGTGCCGGGTCAAATCGTTCATTCCCCTCATCGAGGTCGGGCAGGTAGCGCGCTGCCCAGGGTGCGGTGCGGCCTCCTCGTTCCTGGGCACAGCCACCGCAGTCGATCTCCACTACCGGCTGAACAGCTTCATGGACCGCGCCAGCGACCAGGGCGTGCTCCCCCACCTCATGGCCATCGCCGCGCTCACGCGACAACGACCTCAGTCACACTTCCTCCCCGGAGCAAATCTCATCTTCGACTCGTCCGAACGAGCTGAGGTCGATCTCTACGGCACCTTCGGCGGACAGGTTCTGGCAGGTGAGCTGAAAACCCAGGCCAGCCAGTTCCATGAGGACCAGACCGCACGGGACATCGCTCTCAGCAAGAGGCTCGGAGCAGACGTGCACCTGATGGCCGCGATAGACACCATCCCCGAGGCGACCATCAGCCACGCCCGCGGGCTGTGCGAAGACCACGGTCTCGAGCTGATCGTGCTGGACAGACAACACCTTCGCCCTACACCCGCGTAAGGCCGTTCGGGTGCACGTCGCACCTGGACCGAAGGACGGCTCGATCGGACTCGGGGCGGGTTACGCATCTCCTCGGATATCTGTAGCCCTCCGTCACCACCGACTACGGAACAGAGCGTTAAGCTCCTCACGGCCTGACCCACGATCTTCCCCGAGGAAGAGCTACATCCAACCCCGATAGGCCAACCTTTCACAGGGGGTATCATCACCGGCGGTGAGAGGCGGCCTCGCGGATGGCTACGGCGTAGGGCTCGTCGGCGGCCTGGGTCGAGGTCGGCAAGTCGGCGAAGGGGATGAGCGCCGGGTGGTCGGAATCGCGGGTGCTCATCCACGCCGACCAGGCATCGTGGACGTCTTCGGCGCTCACCTGCTCGCCCTTGGCCCTCAGCAGCACCGCGTACAAGATGAATAGCCCGGCGGCGTCGTTGGGTGGTGCGGCGTGGGCCGGCAGCAGGTTCTGGATCAGGCGCGCGTCTTCGTCGAGATAGCTCATGCTACAAATTTGCCACCCAGCAGCAGCAGATGCAGCAACACGAACACGCTGGGCACGATCCTTTCGGCGCTGCCCAGGTCGGTGTAGCGCCCTCGCCACGACCCCGTGCGGGTGGCCAGCAAGGCCTGCCATTCGCTGCCGAACGGCTGCACGGGCAACTGCAGCTCGATCTCATTGATGACGGCGAACTTGGCTCGGTTGAGATCGCGGTAGCTGCGCAACTGCACCCACCACGTGCCCGACAGCACCGCCCCGACCAGCGTGAACACCACCGACACCGGCCACGAGCGCGCGCCGGTGAACAGAGGCAGCGCTGCGACCGTCACCAGCGTGCTCTGGATAGACAGGAAGAAGGCGTTGGCCAGGGCACGCCGGGCCGAGACTCGGTCGGCCATCTCCACCGCGATCTTGTAGAGCTCAATCACCGCATGCAAGTGGTTGCTGGGGGCGGGCGGCGTGGATAACTCGGTACGGGGGGCGGACATTGTCGGTCACCTCAGTCGTTGGCAGACGTAGGGCATCAAGTAGTGAGTGGCCTTCTGTCCACCGATGGAAACCTGGCTGATCAGCAGGGTTTTGGTGCCAGCGCCGGAGTTGGGCGAGTCGGGCGCCACCTTCGACCAAGGCGTATCTGATGTGGGTGGCCAGGTATTCGATGTCGCTGCCGGTGTCAGCGAGGACGACGACGCGGCCGATGGGCGATCAATGACGCGCTGAAGTTCGTAGCCGGTGCCGATGTTCTCCTTCTGGAAGCCCGACAGGTCGATGACGACTGGCTACAGACCGCGATCACCGACCAGGGCCCCGGCGTTCTCGGGTTCTGATACGATTCTACATTCCGTGATTCTCCTGTTCTGTGATTCACCGGCTTCGCAGTGCCCGGACGACCGCCACCGACACCCCCGCGATCACACCTCCGGCCGCGGTGAGCACCGCCGGGCGAACCCACCACGGCGACGGCGCGGGCCTGGGTGCCCCGTCCGCCGCGAGCGGTTCGGCCAGGTGCACGCCTTCATGCCTGCCGCTGTCGAGCTGGTGAACCTTGACCGCGCTGCGGGAGGGGGTCCTCGACACTGTGTCTATGGCCACCCGGAGTCGGGTTAGGACAACCGCCTGGTGAACGTTGCGCAGAGCGCGGGTGGGGGTCAACGGATCCTGGGTGGCAGCCAGGAGGCGTGCGATGGCCGGTTGGCGCAGCAGCCGGCGGGCGGCCTCCAACATGGCCCGGTCGACATCAGCCGGCAGGCTGGCGTCATCCTCGTCGGCGAGGGTGAGCTGGGCGAGAGCGAGGGCCGGAGGCAGGCGCTTTTGATGGCCGATGCGGGCAGCCGGATCGGCGGGGATGCGACTGCCCACGGCGTCGGCCAGGCCAAGCACGTCAATCACGTGTACGTCCGGCCCGGCCGCGACCGAGCCTAGGCCGATGGTGATGGATTCCAGAACGACCCCGGATCCGGGGGCCAGGGCATGCTCCTGATCATCAATGCGCACCAGGACGTCGGCGCCCTGGACGGCGAGTTGGCGGGCCCGCCGTCCGGTGCGGGCGCTGGCGACGCGGCTGTGATCGTCGAGGGTGACAGGGTGGGGGTGGCCGGACTCCCGCTTCCACCAGGCGCGCTCATCGACGATGCCGGACCAGCGGACCGGGGGCCGGTCGGGGAGGCGTAGCTGGAACCCGCAGGCCGCAGCCCAGGCGACCAACGCCGCTGGAAGCATCCAGCCCACTGCGCCGGTGGGCAGCGCGGCGGCGACCATGAACAGTCCGAAAGTGGCTGGGAGCAGCAGTCGGCTGTGCATGAAGTCGCCACCCACTCGGATGACAAAGACGGCGTGCAGGAGTGCCCCGGCGGCGGGCGCCCCGAGGAGCACCAGGAGTCGGCGGTCGCTGGCGGGTGCCGACTCGACCAGCCACCGTCCCGCCCATCCGGCGACCAGCGCGCCGGGCACCGCGAGGAGGTAGGTCGTGGCGTGGTTGTCTAGATAGGCCAGACCTCTGCGCCAGTTGCTATGGCCGGCCTCTTTGGCCAGCGCGGTGTTGGGCACCGTCGCGGCGAAATACGCCATACGGAACAGCTGGTAGGCGCCGGGTACGGCGAGGGCCACGCCGATCGTCCGGGCGGAGCCCAGCAGCCCTGGCCGGCTCAGCGACAGCTGGGTGGTCAGGAAGGCTGCGCTGAACAGGGCCAGGTCGGGCCTGATGAGCGGCCCGAGACCGAGCACCACCGGCAACCAATCCACAGCGGGTGACGCGAGGCGCGGTCGCGCGCCGAGGGAATCGGTGTAGCGCCGGGCGAGCAGCCACTGACAGCCGCCGAGCCACCCGAAGGTGAGACCGGTCTCCAGCCCTGAGGTGGCGAAGTCCCAGAAGGGCGGCAGGGCCGACAGCACCAGCGCCCCTGCTGGCCACGGACGAAAGGGCCCGAGGTGGCGGACCAACCGCGCCGACGCCGCGGTGGCCGCGGACAGGCCGAGCACGGACAGGCCGAGCCCGGCGCCGACCGCCAACCATTCAAGTGCGACGTACCGTCCCAGGGCCGCGTCCAAGCCCACGAGCATGGCCGACCACAGCGGGCTCGTCGCCGCCTCGACTCGTTCGCCGCGGTTGAAGGCGAACGGCTGGCGGCCGTGCCGGGTGACGACGACGACCCGGAAGTTGATGAAGGCATCCTCTGCGGCCCAGCGGCGTCGCCATCCGGCGACGGCCAGCACGGCAACCGGGACCGCCAGCTCCCACGATCGGCGGTGCCCGCCCAGGCGGATCGGCGCCGCGCCATGACCAGTCGATGCCCGGCGGGCCAGAGCCCGTCCCGAGATGGCGGCAAGGTCGCAGGGTCGTCCGCCGCAGTACCTGCGGATAATGGCGGCGGGGGTGTAGATCGCGGGCTTCACTGGACCCTCCATCAGTCACGCAGCAGTGCGGCGGTTGGCCTCCGGCGTTGCGTCCAATCAGCCGGTGAGAAGGGGCGGCAGACCACGCCGACCGTCGTCTGCCCGGCGAGCACGACCTGACCGAACTCTGCCGGGACAGCCGAGTCGCTTACGCCGACCAGGATGCCGATCTCGGTAACCCCATTGGGCCGGTCAGCGAGGACGACGTCGCCGGGGCGAGGCGGGTCGGTGACCGAGACGGACACGGTGCCGCTGGCGTCGGTGGCCCAGGTGACGATGTCGAAGGCGATCGGGTACCGGGAGCCGACGGCCTGTTCCATGCACCAGTTCACCAGCCGCACGGCGTCGAAGTGCCGTCGGCTGCGGCAATCCTCTCCCCAGACGATCCGACGGGCCTCGGACTCACTGTCGAGACATCGAGGGCTGAAGAACTCGAAGTACGGTTGCCAGTCGTCCTCGGGGAGCGATGCAAGTTCGGCGAGGTACACAAGCAAGTCGATATCTGTACGGCGGGCGACACGACCGCCAGCGATACCGCCAGCGGCCTGATCGAAACGGCCACCGCAGACGTGCTCGCCGCACCGGGCCGCGAAGACGGCAGGGTCGGCCGGATCGATGCGCGGCGGCACCAGCGTCACCCCCGCTGGCTGCAGCCGCGTGCCGTCCTGATGCCCGGGTCGCGCCCCGGCCGCGCCGGGCAGGACGTGGGCTCGGTCGGTGACCTGCGCCAGCGCCAACTCTGCCGCCCGCCGAGCGTATCGCTCGGCGTTCACGACAAGCTCCGAGACGACGCCCGTGCCGGTTCGCTGACCGTGAGGACGGACCAGTGGGTGGTCATGCCAGCGACGATTCGGTCGCCTCGCCAAGTGATGGCGAACACACCGTTGCCCATGCCGACCCCGCACACCGGCGTGGCCGCAGCCGCGTCCCAGATCCGTACCGTCCGGTCCTCGCCTGCGGTGGCCAGCCGGCGGCCGTCCGGCGACCAGACGACCGACACTACGGCTTCGGAGTGGGCCGCGAACGTTGGCGCCGGTCGGCCCGGCCGGTCGCGGTCCAGTGCAGACGGATCCCAGACGCCGGCGTCCCAGAGCCCGACGGTGCCGTTTCCCGCGCCGGCCGCCAGCAGCCGATCATTGGGGGACCAGGCTACCGAAGCCACTCGGCCGAGATCGCCACCCAACACCACCGGCCGCGCACTCGGTACATCGGCGTTCCATACCCGTACTGTGCCGTCGTCGCCGCCGGAAGCTAGCCTCGAGCCATCGCCCGACCAGGCCACGGACGGCACCCAACCATGGTGGCCGGTCAGCGTGGTCGGGACCGAGCCAGCCCTGTCAAGATCCCAGATCCGCACAGTGCCGTCGTCGCCGGAGGTGGCCAGGCGCCGACCGTCGGGCGCCCACGCCGCTGAGCGCACCAGACCGTTGTGACCGGTCAGCAGCACTGGGGCGGCGCCCATGGCGAGTGTGTCCCAGATCCGCACGATTCGGTCGGCGCCGCCGACGGCCAGCCGCCGGCCGTCAGGCGCCCACGCCACGACCCACACGCCGCTGGTGAGATCGCTCACCTCAGTGCCCGCCCGCTCGGGAAAGTCAGGATCCCACAGTCGCACGGTGCCGCCTTCTGTGCCGGTGGCCAGCCGCCGCCCGTCCGGCGACAAGTCCACTGAAAACACCCGCCAACTGTGGTCGACCAGGCTCACGGGGCGGAGGTCGGCGTCGGACTTCCACACCCGTACGGTCTCGTCTTGCCCACCGGAGGCCAGCCGTCGGCCATCCGGTGACCAGGTCACCGACCACACGAAGTCCTCGTGGCCTACCAGCACGACCGCTTCCTCGCCGGAGGAACCAACGAGGTCCCAGAGCCGTACGGTCCGATCGGCCCCGCCGGAGGCCAACCGCCGCCCATCGGGCGACCAGGCCACCGACCACACCAGGCCGGCGTGGCCGGTCAGCACCAGCCGGGCGCCACTACCCACCGGCCATGTGCGGACGGTGCAGTCCCCAGCCGATGCGATCCACCGACCGTCCGGTGCCCAGGCCACCGACCATACCCAGCCGTTGTGCCCAGTCAGCACTACTGACGCGGCCTGCCGGGCCGACGGTGGGTCGGGGACATCCCAGATCCGTACCGTACGGTCGGCGCCCCCGGAGGCCAACTGGTATCCGTCGGGTGACCAGGCCACCGACCAGACACTGCCAGCGTGACCGATGAGCACAGCCCTTGGCCGCGCCGGCGCGTCGGGATCCCACACCCACACCGTGCCACCGCTGTCGGTGGTGGCGAGCCGCCGACCGTCGGGTGACCAGGCCACCGACCAGACACTGCCAGCGTGACCGGTGAGCAGCACCGGCGGGCGGCCGGGATCGTCGGGATACCACACTCGCGCTGTCCCATCATCGCTTCCCGAGGCCAGGCGCTGGCTGTCGGGTGCCCAGGCCACGGTGCGTACGCCTGCGTCGTGGCCGGTCAGGGTCGTCGAATGAGGTCCAGAGGCACCGGTGGGCCACGTCCGCACGGTGCCGTCGGCACCTCCGGTGGCCAGGCGCAGGGCATCGGTTGACCAGGCCACCGACCATACGCCTCCCCAGCGGGGCCACTGGCCGGAGGGCGCGGGGTGGCCGACGAAGACCCGATCGAGCGCGTCGGGCCGCACTTCTGCCGCCCGGCGTAAACGCACCGACGGGAAGAGCGCGTCCAGAGACTGCCGGGGATCGAGGTCACCGCCGAGGTTGGCGAGGGTCAGAGCACGGTCGCCGATCGTCGCGACCGCACTCATCGCGTGACTGATCCGGCGGAATCGATCGAGAGTCTGCTGCCCGGCGCGGAAGGTGGGCAGTGCGGCCAACGCGCGTTCGAGATCGGCCTCCGGAGCGTGCGGGCCGTCGTGGTGGAACCGGCGCAGCAGCCAAACCGGATCCGTGGCCACCGCCTGCAGGTCGAACACGTCACCCGCGGCGACGAGGTGCTCGACCAGATGGTCGGGCAGGTAGGGCTCGTCGTCAGGAAGGCTGCTCCACCGTCCTGCCGTGACCAGCGCGTCCTGGTGGGCGGTCAGCAGCTGACGGTGTGCTAGCGCGGAGTTGGAAATCTGCAGCTGCAGGAAGGCCCGCTGCTGATCGTGCAAGCGTACGCCGCCGTCGTATACCAGCAGATTTCGGTTGGCGAATGCCGTGCACAACAGCCTGCTGGCCGCGTCGTCGAGTCCGGCCGTATGCCGCCACAGCCGGGCGACGGTGGCTCCTGGTACCGTCACGTCCTCGCCGAACACCACCAGCTCGCCGTATCGCCGCCGCTCGTGCTCGTCCAGCGCGCCCCAGGCCAACTGCAAGGCCCGGAATTGGTTGGCGAAGCCTTCGTCGGTGTACACGTCGCCTGCTTTGTGTACCTCGGCCAACGCGGCGGCCCAGGAGGTGCCATGGGCAATGGTGGCACTGAGCAGAGCCAGCGCCAGGATCACCCCGCCAAGTGCCTCGACCAGCTCGTCGGCTTGAGCGGGCAACGGCTCCGGATGAGAAGTCATTTGGGCCAGGAATTTTCGGGCCTCCTCGGGCCCGAGCCGCTCCAGCGCGAAGGCCGGAGTATGTAGCCGGGCCAGGACCAGCTGATGTCGGGTGGTCAGAACAGTCCGCCCCTCCGCCCCGGTGACCAGCAACGCCTCGGCTGCCGCCGCGGACCAGACGTCGTCGATGACCAGCAGCACCCGCTGCCCGCTGAGCGCCTCGCGCAGCGCGGCCTGTCCGTCGACCTCGTTGCGGAAACCGCCTTGCAGACCCAGAACGCGGGCCAGCCCGACCTGGGCGGCCACCGGATCGGAACGCTCACCAAGCATGATCCAGTAGACGCCGTCGGGGAAGGCCCGCCGGACTGTGGGATCTCGGGCAAGGGCGGTGGCCAGGACGGTCTTGCCCATTCCACCCGTGCCCTGCACGCCCACCGCGCCGAGGGCTCCGCCTCCGGGACCCGCGCGACCATCGCCCAATATCAGGGAGCGCAGGGTGCCCAGCTCGGCCGGGCGGACGAAATGGTTGATCGGCAGCTCAGGAACACCGTGCAGTAGGCCCAGCCGATCCGCCGGAAGGGCCACCTCAGCGCGGGGCATGCTCGCGGCGACGGCAGCTCCAGCCGACGCCCCGGGCGCGAGCGTGGGCAGGCCGAGGAAATCGGGCGCCCGTTGAGCGAGATCGGTCAGTGCGGCGGCCAGGTCGCCCGTCCGCTCCGTCAGCGCCTGCTCGGTGGAGCCCAGGAACTGCAGCCCGGCGATGGAGGGAACGCTGCCCCATGGGCACGGTCGAACGTAGACCGGTGCCACGCGTCGGCCACGCGCCAACAGCCGGGGGAGCTCTTTCTCCATGATGAACTCGGAGGTCAGCGAGTCCTCGCTGACCAGCAATAGGCTCGCGACGGCGCCGTCCAGCGCGACGTCCAGCTCCTCGTTCCACTCTCCCGCGACCATGGTCTGGTCCCACCAGACGCGGTAGCCCCGCTCACCCAACACCAGGCCCAGCATCAGCACCAAGCGGCGGCACAGCTCTCTGTCCTCGCGTGCGTAGGAGACGAAGACATGCGGGCGATCGTGCCGCGTGCTGCTCATCATTGAAGCATAGAGGCATGCCCCAGAAAGCGGCACTTTCCTGCGCGGTGGATCAGCGTCGCGCGGGCGGTCGGCCCGGCCCATCTTCGTTGTGACGCCTTCACCAGACAGTACCTCGCACAACCCCTCGAGGTAGGCGGCGTCGTCGGTCCCGAGCCGTCACGCATAACGGAGTCGAGGAATGGAGGGTCCTGTCAACGTCGGCGAAATGCATGGACGACCATAACTGGACGCAACCAACTGGGGTCAGGTCGGGGGCGGTGGGCGGCCACGATCGATTCAAGCGCCGGAACACCGGTGAGATAGCAGTAGAGCGTGGCATCCAGCGCCGTCGGCGGATCGCCGGGCGTCAACAGTTCAGTGATGGGCCCAAGCGCACGCCGCAGGGACTGGGCGGTCTCGGTGGGCACTTCGGCCTGGATCGTGGACTCCACCCCGGTGGAATGCGGACGCTCCAAGGAGGTGGTCAAGCGCTCGGACCTGGCCGGATGGGCCGAATACGGCTACTGCGCCAGCCACAGCCGCTTCTTTTGGGGCCTGCGCCTGCATCTGGTCTGCACCCTGCACGGGCTCCCGGTCGCATTCGCGCTGACCGGTGCCAAGGCCGACGAGCGTGAGACGCTGCTGGACCTGCTGGCCGTCGAACCGCAGCTGACCGCTGACCGCCCGGGCCAGACGCTGATCGCTGACCGGCACTACTACGGCCGCGAGTTCGAGCGGCGGCTGGCCCAGCTGGACGTGCGGTTACTGCGGCCGGCCCCGCAAGGGCGAACCCGAGCGGGCCGGGGCACACCTGTTCAGGCCGCTGCGGCAGCTGATCGAGTCGGTCAACGAGACTCTCAAGGGCCAGCTGGACCTGGAACGGCACGGCGGCCGCACCCCCGGCGGCGCGGCTGTGCGCATCCTGCAGCGACTCCTCGCCCTGACCGCCGCCATCTGGCACAACCACCACACGGGCCAGCCAACCCTGCGATCGCTGACCGCCTACGACCACTAACCCTTGGAATAGATCATCTAGCTGCACACCTTGCGCCGCACGCGCGTCGATGGACGTGGGAACCGGCTCGCCAATGGCCATCGGCAACCTGACCGCTCGTCATAGAGTATGCCAGATGGCCATAATTGACCTCTGGCACGATTCGACACAGGAATTTAAGCTTAGCCGGGATTGAGCAGGTCGGTCACGAACTAGACCTTTTGACAGGACCTTTGGGCGCCCGGGCGAGATGGCGCAGACGGTAACCGTTGGTCGCCACTGAACAGGGCCCATGGCACCTCAGGCGAGCTCCACGCAGAGGACATGTCTCACTAGCACCGAGATCCAGGAACGCCTCAGGAGAAGGGGCCATCGGGAGTCGGACTGTTCGGGCATGCGCGCGATCGCGGCTGCAATGGTGTGGTCGCTGGGGGGGGACACGGAATGCCTTTACACTCAAGCTCTGTTGCTGCTCTTCTGCAGACGGCACGGCCACGGCAATGGACGAAGAACCTTCTCGTCATCGTTCCGCCGCTCGCCACGGGCACTGTGCATCACTCAAGATCGGTCCTGGGACTCGGCGCCACCTTCGTCACCTTCTGCCTTAGCGCGTCCGGTGTCTACTTCATCAACGACGTTCGAGACGCCGAACAAGACCGGCAACACGACACCAAGAGGCTACGGCCGGTGGCTGCCAGAACGCTCACGCCACGGCTGGCTATGACGACTGGCTGTTCAATGCTCGCGGGCGGTGTCGCGCTCGGCACGGCGATTGGCAACGGTCCTGTCATCGCCGCCTACACGGCGTTTTCCCTCGTCTACTGCTTCGCTCTCAGAAACCTTGCGCTCACGGACCTGCTGATCGTCAGCTCCGGATTCCCGCTGCGCGTGACCGCGGGCTACCAGGCCTGCGGGGCCGACACCCCCTTTTGGCTGCTCGCCGTCTCCTTCACCGGCTCGTTGTTCGTGGCAGCCGGAAAGCGGTACAGCGAAGCTGTCAGCTTCGGTGAGTCCAGGAAGCGGATCCGCTCTTCGCTTGCCTGGTACTCGGTGCGCCGCCTGCGGGTGGTCTGGTGCCTGGCGGCCGTCGCGTCCGCGGCGCTGTACGCACTAGGCGCGCTACAGTCCTTTAGCCGGCACGGCGAACTGTTCTCCCTTCTGTCCCTGGCTCCGTACACGCTCGCACTCGTCAGATATGCGGCCGCGGTTAACGAGGCACGCGCCGGGAGTCCCGAGGACGTCCTGTGGCGGGACCGGACACTCCAGCTGACCGGCATAGCGTGGCTGGGCATCCTCACAACGAGGGGAATGTCGTGATGCAGTCCAAGCTGCTCACCGGTTGGGGCCGCACAGCGCCCACGCGGGCACACGTGCTCGTGGACGCCGACGACGAGACCTTGGCCGCCGCCGTTCGTCAGGCAGGAGCACGCGGGCTCCTAGCACGGGGCGCTGGACGCGCCTACGGGGACGCGGGACAGAACGCAGGAGGACTCATCGCCAACATGTCGCACCGGACCCGGATCACCAACCTAGACGTAGTCCGGGGCATCGTCACCGCCGAGGCGGGCGTGACCATCAATGGTCTGCTCCGCTCGGCAGTGCCCCTGGGATGGTGCCTCCCTGTTATTCCCGGCACCGGGTACGCCACCGTCGGAGGTGCGATCGCGGCCGACGTCCATGGCAAGAACCACAGTCACCGCGGCAGCTTTGGCAGTCATATAGTCGAGTTCGATCTCCTCACGGCAAGCGGCAAAGTTAAGACGGTCACGCCACAGAACGAGCCCGAGGTCTTCTGGGCCACCGTAGGCGGTATGGGCCTGACCGGGATCGTCCTGCGGGTGACCATGCGCCTCATCCCGGTTCGAACGGCGTGGATGAGGGTCATTCGGCGCCGGGTCGCCGGTTTCAACGAGTTGCTCACACGCCTGGACGCGGCCGCTGGGCAAGACGACCACACCGTCGCCTGGGTGGATCTCTCCGGCTGCCGGATACGCGGTGTGGTCAGCCACGCTACGCACGCGGAGACGACTGATCTGCCGGCCCGGTATCGCAGCAACCCGCTTTCATATCATGCGACCCGTCCTCTTCCCGGTCTCCCGGTGTCCGCACCGCTCCTGGTCAGTCCGAAGGTCGCTTCCGCCGCAAACAGCACTCGCTACGCTCTGACGCCGCCAGTCACGTATGAAGTCCAGCCGCTGTCCGCCTTTTGCTTTCCGCTGGACCGAATGGACTCTTGGAATCGCGTGTACGGACGGCGTGGCTTCCTCCAATACCAGTTCGTCGTGCCCGAAGACGCCCTTGAAACGCTCCGGGCCAGCATCACCATCCTCAAGGCGGGACACGTGGGCGCGCCACTGGCGGTGCTCAAACGCCTAGGGCCGGGCAACGCCGGCCTGCTGTCCTTTCCGGCACACGGATGGACGCTAGCCGCCGACCTCGCCGTGTCACCTACGCTGGCCCCCGTGCTGGACCGGCTTGACCAACTCGTCGCCAAGGCCGGGGGGCGGGTGTACCTGGCCAAAGACGCACGCCTGAGCACTGCAGCGATGGCCGACATGTACCCGAGGCTGCCCGACTTCCGCGTGATACGCCGCGAACTGGACCCCGCAGGAGTCTTCGTCTCCGACCTCGCAAGGAGGCTGTCACTGTGATCAACGCGCTGGGACGTCCGCAGTCGGTGCTCCTCCTGGGTGGCACCTCCGAGATCGGGATGGCAATCGTCGACCGGTACCTCGATCCGCACCCGCTCCGAGTCGTCCTCGCTGGCCGCCCATCGCCCCGACTGGACGCCGCAGCTGCTCTGCTCGCCGACCGTGGAGCCATAGTCGAAACGGTCGAATTCAACGCCACGGACGAGTCTTCCCATCAGGACACGCTCAAACAGATCTTCGCCGCGGGAGACATTGACCTCGCGATCGTGGCCTTCGGCGTGCTCGCTGACCAGCAGGCGGCGGCCGACCCGGCGCTCGCCGCCCATTTGGCCACGGTCAACTTCACAGCCGCGGTGAGCGTCGGCGTGATCCTTGCCAGAGCCATGCGGAACCAGGGACACGGCGTGATCGTCGCGCTTTCCTCCGTTGCAGGTGAACGGCCCCGCCCGACCAACTTCGTCTACGGCGCAACCAAAGCCGGCATGACCGCCTTCTACGACGGCCTGGCCGACTCTCTAATCGGCAGCGGAGTCAGGGTCGTCGTGGTCCGCGCCGGACACGTCCGCACCAGAATGACCGCGCACCTCCCGGACCCACCTCTGGCAACCACCCCTCATGCAGTCGCCTCCGCGATCACCGACGCCGTCTGGCGTGGCCACCACATCGTCTGGGCCCCTCGCTCCACCCAGCTCATCGCATGGATCATCCGCCACATCCCCCGCCGCGTACTCCGCCGACTCCCCTACTGACCGCCGAATCGCCCCTACGCGGGACCACATGGCGGTGCCCGTAGGCACCGACGACCTCCGGCAGCTCCGGCACCTGCGGGCCAAACGGCGGATGCCCGGCCGGCTGCGAGGGCAGCAGGGCGGCCACCTCACCGTCGGCGGCCTCGCCCGTGCCCAATGCCCTGCCACCGGTGGAGGTCGCCTCGCCCGGCGCGGACCCACAGGCTGCCGGGCGCAGCAGGCACGGGCCGCTGCCGTCGGCTGCTTCGGCGGTCTGGCCGGTGAGGGCGCTGGCCGTCTCGATGAGGCGGGAGGCGAAGGCCTCGGAGTCCTTGATCTCCTTATGGCAGGTGATCAACTTCTTCAGGTCGTGACGGCGCACGCCTTGAGGACGGCGGTGGCCAGCGGCGCCGGGCGGGGATACGGGCGTCGTCGTAGACGACGGCCCAGACCTTGCCGATGCTGCCGAAGGTGCGGTGGGCCTCATCGCAGATGATCAGGTCCCAGGCCGGGATGGCCTTGTAGTTGTGGGCGGTGATGACTGCCCCTTGCTGGCCTCCTTGTCAACCAGGGAGGCGTACGTGGCGAAGACCGCGTAGAGGGAGCTGCCGTTCAGCCACCCAGCGAGAACGCCGGGGTAGCCGAGATCCGGAGGGCTTCGGCCCGGCACAGCTACCGAGGAGCGTGCGTAGTGCGGTGGGCCGCCACGCACGACCTATGCCTGGCGGGCGGGGACCACCTCGCCATCCCCGGCCAGGACTGCACTCCACGCAAACACGGGCGTCCCTTCCGAGCGGATAAGATCATCAATGGCTCACAGGAACGAGCCTTCATGGGGTCGCCTCAAAGGGAACGCAGCCTTCGCAGACTTTGCAGCACTGCAGGTCAGGGCGGCCATGAGCCCACCATCTACCCCAAATGTCGGATTCTCAGAATCTGCGGTATCGCAGGTCAAGACGCTTGATCATTTACCCCCGTACCGCAATTCCGTTGCTCCGACACAGCGCCCTCGCCGCCGTCGCCGGCCCACAGGCCGAGGATGTCGCGGGTGCCGTCGACGGTCACGGCCAAGGCGACGTAGATCGGGCGGTTGGCAACCTGGCCGTCGCGGACCTTCACGTGCACACAGTCGATGAAGCTCACCGGATAGACCGGGTCCAGCGGTCGGTTCTGCCACTCGGACATCCCATCCATGACCTTGATGCTCCTATCGTTGGTCAAGCGGCAGTGAGCCATCTGCGATAGGCGTCGGCGAAGGTGTCGTCGCGGCGGAGTCCCCGTTCGATGTTGGAGATGACGGCGGGCCAGACTCCGAAGTGGTTCGCTGCGGCGGTGAGCGTGATGTTCTTGGCCTGGCGAGTAGGCCTGAGATCCGCGATCTCGGGAACCTCGACTGCGGTGGTCAGGAGACGGAAAACTCCCGGGCGATGGCGCGTTTGAGCAGCCGGATGATCTCCTTCTTCGTCCAGCGGCCTTGGTTTGACGCTCCACGTAGTCACGAGTGCGCTGGTCACGGCGCATGCGGACGAGCGCGATGCGGTAGAGGGCCCCGTTCGCCGCGCGGTCACCGCCGCGCGAGAGCCGGTGACGGTTGGTCTTGCCACTGGAGGCCGGAACCGGGGCGACACCGCACAGGGCGGCGAAGGATGCTTCGGTTCGTAGGCGGGCAGGGTTGTCGCCGGCGGTGATCAGCAGTTGCGTAGCGGTGTCGGGTCCGACGCCGTAGGCGGCGCGCAGGCCGGGGTTGAGCTGCGTGACCAGGACGTCCAACTCTGCGGTCAGAGCGGCGTGTTCAGCGGTCAGATTCTGGACGCGTCGCGCGAGCGTGCGCAGGGCGGTCAGGATAGGGATATGGACGGGGTCGTTGCCGACCCGGAGCCGGACGAGGGCGTCGATGCGCTTGTCGCCCCGCAGCACTTCGTACTTCGTGCGGATGCTGTCGGGCGCGGTGATCAGGATGTGTCCGATCAGATTCAACGCCGCTGTACGGGCCTTGACAGCGGATCGTGCCGCGTTGTGCAGAGCCCGGATCCCGGCAACAGCATCGCCCTTGGGGGCGCTGGTGGCCCGGCCGGACACTACCGCGCGAGCCGCGGCATAGGCGTCGATCGGATCGGACTTGCCGATCCTGCGGTGCTCGGCCTTGTCCGGCCGGTTGACCTCGACCACGGTCAGACCAGCCTCGCGGGCCGCATGCGTGAACCCCGACCCGTAGGACGACGTGCCCTCCACGCCGACTGCGGCAACGGTGCCGTGAGCAGCCAGGAAGGCAAGAGCAGCCGTGTATCCGGCGGTTGTTGTGGGGAACTCGGCATCGGCGATCTGCCCACCGCGGTCGGTTACCACGGCGACGTGGACGGTGTCGGCATGAGAGTCCACGCCACCGATCACCACGTGTTCGACGACTGCCGCGATGTCCGTTCCTGTCATGCTAGAGATGCCTTCCTGACCGGAGGTGGCTCCAGCCGGGTGGGGCAGACAGGACAGCGATGGGGCCTCTGGCCAGGCTCCTATGAGGTCATGATCCACCCGGCCGGGGCCTCGGGAACGGGCCCCGGCAGCCGGACAGACCAAGGCGAAGACAGTCCAGCAGGACGTCAGTCAGTGATCGAGCCACGACCACCGGGGACCCGGGTATCACTATCGCTGTCGGTGATGGTCGAGATCGTCTGCTTGGACACGCTCGCGCCGTAGACCTCGGCCAGGTGCGCGGAGATGTCTCCGTGCGTCAGCCCCCTCGCGCAGGGACAGCACCATCTCGTCGACGCCGGTCAGCCGCCGCTGGCGCTTCGTGACGATCTGCGGCTCGAAGCTGCCGTCGCGGTCCCGCGGCACCGCGATCTCGACCGGGCCGACGTCGGTCAGCACGGTCTTGGCACGCACCCCGTTGCGGGAGTTCCCACTGCCGGCGCCGGCCGGGTCGTGCTTGTCGTATCCGAGGTGGTCGGTGATCTCGCCCTCCAGGGCCGACTCCAGCACCCGCTTGGTCAGCTGCTGCAGCAATCCGCCCTCGCCGGTCAACTGGAGCCCGCCGGCGCGGGCCCGGTCGACCAACTGCCCGATCAACTGGTCGTCCAACAGGTCCGCCGACAGCTCGACCGGCCGGACCTCTTCAACCGCCTCAGCAGAGGCAGTCACGTCGCTCATCAGGTGCTACTTCCTTGATCGGGAGTTACACCGAAGACCGTACAGACCCGACGGTCATGCGAACTGGCTAACGGGTGTGGCGTCGTCGGTCCAGTCGCCGTCGAACAGGGAAGCGATCAGGTCGGCGTGGTCGGCAGGGAGTTGGCCGGTGCGGTGTTTGGTGCGGGTCTTGGCGAGCCAGGGTCCGATCTTGACGGTGTCTCCGTCGACGCGGATCTCCTCGCGGGCGGTGGGGGGCCGGCCTTCGCGGGCGATGAACAGCTCGAGGAGCTGGACGGTCTGGGCGAAGGTGCGGCGGGCCTTGGAGGGCGTCTTGAGGGGGTTGGTGGCCGCCGTCAGGCCGAGGTCGGTGAGGAGCTGCTGCCGGCTGGGGTCGAGGGTGGTGAAGGTGGTGAGCTGGCGGTGGAGCCAGCGGCCGATCTTGACCGTGCCGATGACGATGTCGGAGTGGAGGTCGCTGGGGTTGTGGCCGGCGGCGAGGTGGGCGCGGAGCAGGTGGTATTTGCGGTGCCAGTCAGGGCCGTGGGGCAGGCGCCAGTGGGGGTCGATGGCGGCGAGGTCGGCGGCGCGGGCCGGGTCGAGTCGGTCGTTGGCCGCCAGCGAGCGCTGTTCGGCGAGGAAGGCGCCGCCGGGGGCGGTGACGGGGATGGCCAGATGGCCGTGCGCGGCGTGGTAGTCGGCGGCGGTGGTGAGCTGGGCGCGCCAGGCGGCATCGTGCTTGTCCCAGATCATGTCGAGGGCGTCGAGTTCGGCGATCCAGGCGGCGTCGGCGGGATCGTGGGGGTTGAGGCGGCCGGTGCGGCGGGCGTCGCGCATGCCGGTGATGAAGGCGCCCAGGGCGTAGCCGGTGGGGTCGGTGTAGTCGGCGGGGACGTCGAGGTGTCCGTGGTCGTCGTGGAAGGCTTGGGCGGAGGCCAGGCCTTCGCGGCGGGGGCGGGATTCGGCGGCGCGGGGATCGAAGGAGACCAGGTCCATGGCCCGGGCGACGCGTTCGGGCTGAACGGTGAAGTCGAAGTGCCAGCGGTGCGCAATCAGCTCGCGGGTCTCCTGCGGGAGGCGGTTGGTCTTGTTCGGAAGACGCTCGGCGATGCGGTGATCGTGGCTGGCCAGCGCAGTGGCAATCGCCCAGACCGGCTCGTAGGGGGTGCCGAGGATGTCGAGGGCGTTGGCGGCGGGTGGGATGTAGGCGGGGATGACCAGGCTGGCGACCTTGCCGGCGTCGGCGGGCTGACGCAAGGCACGGCCGAGGGCCTGGACGACGCGGATGACGCTGCGGGAGACGTCGGCGAAGACGACCGCGTCGACGCTGGGGATGTCGACGCCCTCGGCGACGACCTTGGCGTTCGCCATGATCGCGCACGGGGCCTGGGCGAAGCGGGCGAAGACCTCGGCGCGCTCGGAGGGGGTGTGGTCGCCGTCGACGTACAGCGTCAGCGGGTCAAGGTCCGGGCACAGCTCGGGAGCAGTGGTGCGCAGCAGGCGCAAAGTGTGGCCGAGCTCGCGGGTGAACCTCTTCGCGTCGGCGACGAGCTGGAAATACACCAGCACCCGCTTCAGGCCGTGTGCGGCCATGGTCTTCAGCACGGCCAGATGCAGAGCCGTGGTGCGCAGCGCATCCCCTCCCCCGGCCCTGGGGGCGAGGCCAGGGGCGGTCGCCGTGGTGGGCAGGTTCAGGCGGGTGCGGAGGTCATCGTCGCTGATGGTCGGCACGATCACCCGGTAGTCCGCCAGGACGCCGTCGGCCACCGCCTGGGCAAGCGGATACTCAAAGATCTTCTTGCCGTAGACCGGCTCGGAGTCCATGGAATTCGCCGACGCATCCACATCCGGCTCGGCAAGCCGACGGCGGCGCGGGCGGCGCACGTCCGCGGACTCCGCCAGATCCGGACCACCGAAAATCCGCGGAGTGGCCGTCATGTAGAGGCGGCGATCAGCCTTGATGCGGGCATTGTCGTTGACGGCCGCCCACTTCTTGTCCGCACGGCCGGCGATGCGGTGCGCCTCGTCCATGACCGCAAGATCGAACGGCGGCACCGTGCGGCCAGTGCGCTGCGCCGCCTCGATCTTGTCCAGGGAGTCATAGGTACACAACACCGTCACCGCATCCAGGACCCCGGTGCCGACCGCCGACAGCACCGCGCCCAGGCCGGCAGCGTCCCCGGTGGAACCGACACTCGCCTCAGCCAGACCTGGGTGGGCCCGGGTGTCCATCGAACACACCGCCACCATCGCCTCGGCCCGGCCGTCCCTCCGCCACGCCAGCGCCGTCTGCGCGATCAGATCCAGCGTCGGCACCACCACCAAGGTGAGCCGCGAACCTAGCGTGCTCGCGAGACGGATGCCGACCAGGGTTTTACCCGTACCGCACGCCGACACATACAGCCCCCGGGTGCCCGGACGATGCAGATGCCGCACCGCACGCTTGAGACCCGCCTGCTGATCCGCACGCAGCACAACCGACCCAGCAGCGAGGTCAGGGATGGCAGAGGCGGGGGTGGGAGCGGCAGTACTCATACGAGGCATTCTCCCGGGCCAGTGGGTAGCGGGCCGGGAGCGCCGGAGAAGAGGGCGGATCCGCAACCTGGAGAGGCATGCCCCATGCTGTGCAGGCGTTTGGCCCGCGGCCGGGCAACCCGCCCGTCACGTGCCGAAACCCGTGCCGCCGTGATCACTGACGACTGGGCTCTCGGAAGGGTTGTGGTCACAGGTGGTAGGGCCACAAGGTGACGCTGTCCCGAGCGACGCGGACGTCCACCCACGTGGCGTCCGCGTCCTGAGGCGGTGGCGGGTCCGCGAGGTCGAACAGAATCGATACCTCTCCCATGTTCAGGAAAGCCGCTCCGTCCTCGGTCAGGTCGAGTCGACCGCGAAAGGTGATCCGGTCGCCCTCACTGCTCAGCCCGGGCGCGGCAGTGAAGGCCAGCCAGGTGTTGACCTGCCACGCGATGTCCTCATCGACGGTCCACTCGACACGGTGCTGACCGCCCACATCTACCGGTTCGCCCTTCCACAGCGCCACCACGGTGCCGATCCGGGAACGCGCCCGTACCCACACGGACCCCGACGGACCCTGCCCTGCTGCTTCCACATGGACCAACACCACGCCATCATCCCCGACCCAGGTGCTCAGCCCCAGCGAGGACGAGCGTGCCGCCGTGCTGCAACGCTGGACCCGGCGGGCGAACTCCGTCCAGGCACTGGCGCTACGGGCGCGAATCGTGTGATGAGCCATCAACGGTGGCCCTGGGGTTGCTCCCGCAGCAGGAGTGCTGAGCGTGGACGTTGGGCTTAGATCAACCGGCCTCGGGTCTCAGTCGGTATCGGTTGCAGACGTCCAGCAACAGAGCAATCCTGATCTCGAGTGGCTCGTCGATGCCGTTCAACTCCACGTCGACCAGCACCGTGTCATCCGTGCGAGTGCGCGCGAAGCGCATCTCGACGCGGGGCTGCCCGTCCAGGACGAACGTGGACCAGCTGTCGTCGTCGGCGTCAGAGCGCTCGATGCTGGCGGTGAGCGCGCCGTCATCGACCCTGCACCGGATAAGCTCAGCAATCGTCTCGACGAACGGCAGTAGATTCACACGCCAGATCCAGCCGTGCATCGTGCCGTGTGGCTCAGCCTGCATCCGTGCAGGCTAGATTCCGGCCCGGTGCGCCGCAAGGAAAGACCGCCTACCCGTAGGCGACGCGCGCCACTCAGCCGGCAGCCTGGCGCTTGGTCCAAACTGGTGGCGCCCGCCGCCCGCTCCGCGCAGCCGCTGGAGGGCTGCGAGCGCCTCCTCGCGCACATACGCGTCCGGGCCCTGGCCGAGCCCTTCAAGGCCCGTCACCGTCCCCAGAGTGGCAAGGCGCAGCCAGGAGGCGGCGCGCGAGGGCGCGGTCGGCCTGCTGAAGCAGGTCGGGCATCAGCTAGCGACCGAGACGGCTCGTGCCCGGTTCGTGCGGTGATCACCGAGCTGGGCAACGGCAAGGCGCTGACAGTGCTCGGGCGGGCCTGTGCGCCGCGTTGGGCTGCACGCTGGACGGTGCGCTGCTGAAGCGTGCCCGGGCCGTCCACCGTGCTTCATGGCTGGCTACCTCGCCCATCGCGGGTCGACGGGTGCTGTGCTGACCGAGCCCGCTTCCTCGAACTGCACCCCGAGACGGCCCAGTTCGAGGTCGCCGAACTCGTCCCCATGCGCGCCGACGCATTCTGAGCGCTGGCGCGCTCCTTCGGCCGCGGGCCATGTCGGGCACGATCCGCAGGTCGGACAGGTCGGCATGGGCTCCCCAAGGGCCTGGATGATGCCGCTGCAACCTCTAGCACCAGCTCCCCGCGATTGCTTGGGGGGACCTGGTCCGACACGGAAGGCTATCCGGATGGCATCCGTGCCCCAGCCATGCGGCCGGGCGTGACACTACCGGCGCTCCTGGCCGGGAATGCCGGGGGCTGGGCAGCAGCCCCTCACATCCCTGGGTGGTGGCTAGCCTGTGGCATGGGGGTGTGGGGCAGCTGCTGGGTCTGCCGCTGCGCGCCGGGCAGGGCGCTTTGCCGCTGCGTAGGCGGGGTGTTCTCTCGACGGGCGCGCAGTTCGGCGAAGGCTGCACCTCCTGCCAGGCGGCCGTCGCCGGGGCGGGCAGGGCGTAGTGGGCCGGGGTGAGGCGGCCGGCGTGCAGGTTGGAGTCGGCGTAGAACATCGGCGGGGTTTCGGTGGTGAAGGTGAACCGGTCCCAGAAGCCCTGGTAGCCCTCGCAGCGGGGCGGGGTGATGCCGCCCTGCAGGAACCGCAGGGAGCCGTCATTCGTCACGGGGGAGCGTCTACCAGCAGTGCGTAGACAGTGTCTACGCCCCCGCGCACCGGTTCCGCCGCCGCGAGAGGGCGGACGAGGTGTGAGCAGAACGGTGAGGACCAGCCGCGAGCTGCTATGCCGCCGCTTCCCTGGTCTCCGCGGAAGTCCCGGCACGGCGGCGTGCGCGCAGCCCGGACACGGCGAAGCTGGCGGCACAAAGGGTCCCGGCCGTGCCGCCGACGATGGTGAGAGCGGCGGTGGGCAGTGCGTCGTCGCCCGCCGGGTAGCGCCGGCCGCACAGGCGGACGGTGCCGGGGTCGTCGGCGGCTGCCTCCAGGCACAGCCGCGCGCCGACGGCGACGTCTCCGGGCATGTGGGCGGTGGGTAGGTTGTCCTCGGAATAGTGCCGTCCGGCGAGGTCGTAGCCGACGCGCGCACTCTCGCCGCCCTTCCCGGACTCCACGCGCTCGATCACGCCCCGCACCCGCACCGGGTGGGCGTCGATCCGGGCGGCGTCCCGGAGCTGGCCGACCAGGAACCAGGTCACCCCGAGGGTGACGAGCAAACAGCTCACGGCCACGACCGACGGCGTTCTCGGCACGGACGCAACGAAGTTCCCCCGCATGACCCCGGATTGTGCCACGCGGCTCGGCGGCGGCCCCGATCGGGGGGACACGGCCGTGGCGGATGCGATCTGACGGCGCCGAGGACGGAGTCCGGCGCGTACGGGACAAGGGGGGCCGCCCCGACGCCCGGAACGTGCCGCAGGCAGCGGAGCACCGCGTGGTCCCTCACCGCGCGTTCCGCTCCGCCTCACTTTCGCCCTCGTCCGCGCCCGCGAACTCGGTGCGTACCGCGTCCGTGTGCGCGCCCAGCGCCGGCACCGCCCTCATCAGCGCCTCCCTGCCGTGCACCGTCACCGGCGGCAGCAGCCCGCGCAGCGGTCCGGACGGCGTGCCGAACTCGCGCCAGCGGTCGCGGGCTTCGAGTTGCGGATGGGCGGCGAACTCCGCGACCGAGGGTGCCCTGCCGCTGGTGTCCCGCCCCTGTCACCTGTGCCATCGCGTCATCCTGGCAGGCGCGGGCGGGCCGGGGCCGAGCACGTCGTCAGGCTCCCACCGGGCGGGCACCGATGTTGCCGACCGGACCGCCGGACGGCTCTGGCGGTACCTGCCCGGCGACTGGTCTGGCCGCCCTGTTGATTTGGATCATTTCCTGGGATCGAGGGGGTACCCGCTCTCGATCTTGGGGCGTCTCGCCCCGGGCGGCGGCCCGTGGGCTTTGCCCTTTGCTCGTGGTGCTCCTGGCCTGACCACGCCTGCCGACCTGCCCGGCCGTGCATGAGCGGGCCGGGCGGCGCGTTCCATCGGCCCGGGCGCCCCCGCAGGGCGGCGCGGCCTGAGATCCCTCAGCCGGTCCCCCACCGGTGCGCTGTTGCACCTCGCCACTCCACCCAGCGCGGGTCGTCCACCACCAGGCCCGGCTCCGGCAAGCCTGCAGACCTCAGGATCAGCAGCAGATCGTGGTCGGAGAACGCAGTGCCGACGTAGTCGTCCTCCATCCGGCCCTCGCGGTGCATCGTCACCAGCCGACCGCCCCTCGGCGACAAGCCGTGCACCACAAACCGTGCGCCTTCCATGACGTCCAGCGTGCCGCACTACTGTGAGCAGTGCTCGCTGAGCGAGCGGCCGACGCCTACCGCGCGGTGGCGGCGCCCGCCGTTGGAGTGGAGGTCAGCGCCGCAGTGCCGCGCCTTCGGACGGCCAGGCCGCATCGGCTTCAGTGTTGACCGAGCGCACTCCCGTAACCGTCACGTCCAGTGCGCACCGGCTCCAGCGCCCGGAACCTGTGGCACGGCCGGGTCGCGGGCCTGGAGTCGCACGGCGACCAGATCCGCGTCGACGTCCGGGGCGAACTCCCGCT
>NZ_JARAVO010000124.1:0-26462 GCF_033792805.1 Streptomyces sp. PA03-1a | reverse complement strand
GGGAAGGGGTGGGCCATGTCGCGGCGGCGGCGAGGGCCGCTACCGTGGCTCCGGCGAGCGCTCCGGCCAGGGCCGTCAGGGCGGGCCGGCGGGCCAACCGCCGCACAAGGCCACCAAATCGGACCTTTGACTCCATCTCTCCCCCAGGGGTCGTCCGGTTACCGGTAAGGACCGTTCTGTTTCCGGCACATGACCGAGGTCACCGTCCGATCACATATCTTCCGACGGCCTATCTGAGTGCCTGATCAGCGGATTACATTCCCGCCAACCCGCGTGGAGTTCACGCGGTCGCAATCCGGAGGGCCTACGGCCCGCCGACTCGTAATCTCATTGAGCGGCTCCAGGGGGTCGTAGTGCTCAACAAGAAGCTCGTCAAGCTTGCCATCCCGGTGGCAGTTGGCGCTCTCGCGCTCACCGCGTGCGGTGGCGACAAGGACGACAGCAGCAGTGGCGGCGGCAAGCCGACGTTCTCCATCGGCTTCCAGGGTCCGCTGTCGGGTGACAACAGCGCGCTGGGCATCAACGAGGACAACGGTCTGAAGCTGGCCGTGGAAGAGGCCAACAAGAAGGGCGACCTGCCCTTCACGCTGAAGGTCGTGGACGGCGACGACCAGGGCCTGCCGGACCAGTCGCCCGCTGCGGCCCAGAAGCTGATCGGTGACACCAGCGTCGTCGCCGTGGTCGGCCCCGCGTTCTCCGGCCCGACGAAGGCCGCGGGCGGTCTGTACGCCCAGGCGCAGCTCGCCGCGGTGACGCCGTCGGCGACCAACCCGGACCTGACGAACCAGGGCTTCACCTCGTTCCTGCGCGGTGCGCCGAACGACAACGAGCAGGGTGCCGGCATGGCCGAGTACCTCTCGAAGCACGAGAAGGCCAAGAAGGTCTTCGTCATCGACGACAAGAGCGAGTACGGCGTCGGTCTGGCGAAGGTCGCGATCGACAGCCTGAAGGCCGCGGGCGTCACGGTGGAGACGGACTCCGTCCCGGCGAAGACCCCGGACTACACCGCTGCCGCGACGAAGGTCGTCAACTCCAAGGCCGACGCGCTCATCTACGCGGGTTACTACGCGGACCTGGCTCCGTTCGCCAAGAAGCTGGCCGACGGCGGCTTCAAGGGCATCGGCGTCTCGGGTGACGGCTCCAACGACGCGAAGTTCGTCGAGCTGGCCGGCGCCGCGTCCGAGAAGTGGTTCCTGACCTGCCCGTGCACGGACGCCACGAAGAACGAGAGCACCAAGGCGTTCACCGAGGCGTACACCGCGAAGTTCAACACGCCTCCGGGCACCTACTCGGCCGAGTCGTACGACATCGCGAACCTGATCATCTCCGAGATGAAGAAGCTCGGTAAGGACGTCACGCGCGACAAGCTGCTGGCGGCCCTGAAGGGTGTCAACTACAAGGGCCTGACCAAGGAGTTCGCCTTCGACGACAAGGGTGAGCTGAAGACCAAGAACGTGTACCTGTACCAGGTCGCCGACGGCAAGATCGGCTACCTGGGTGACGTGGCCACCCTCAGCGCCAGCTGACCCGGCAACTGACACCTGAGGTGGGGGGCGTGGGGCGCGGCACGGATTCCGGCCGCCGCCCCGCGCTCCCCATCGCTGTGTCGGACGCGTTTTCGCCGCCCTTCACCGGCTTCAGCAAGGATTCCCACGCACGATGAATCTCTTCCACAACTTCTGGGACTACTTCATCCCAGGCTTGACGACGGGTTCCATGTACGCCGTCATAGCGATCGGGTACACCCTGGTCTACGGCGTGCTCCAGCTCATCAACTTCGCGCACAGCGAGGTCTTCATGATGGGCGGCTTCGGTTCGCTCGTCGTGCTCTCCGAGCTCGCCCCGCAGTCCCCGCACGGATTCAACTCCGTCGTGTGGGTGATCGTCGGCATGATCGCCGGCGCCCTGGTCGGAGCGCTGACCGCGTTCGGGCTGGAGAAGGCGGCGTACAAGCCGCTGCGCAAGCGCAACGCCCCCAAGCTGGTCTTCCTGATCAGCGCCATCGGTGCGTCGTTCTTCCTGTACAACCTGGCGGGCAAGCTGTGGGGCCGCAACCCCGTGCCCATGCCGGAGCTGTACACCAACGGTGAGGTCTTCAGCGTCTTCGGCACCCCGGTGAAGATCACGCAGCTGATCATCATCGGTTCCGCGGTCGCGATGATGATCGGTCTGGACCTGGTGGTCAACCGCACGAAGATGGGTGCGGGCATCCGGGCCGTGGCGCAGGACGCCGAGACGGCGGGTCTGATGGGTGTCGACATCGACAAGATCATCTCCCGTACGTTCATCATCGGCGGTCTGCTGGGTGGCGCCGCCGGCTTCCTGTACGGCTTCGGCATCTCCGGCCAGGTCTGGTTCACGGTGGGCTTCCTGCCGGGCATCAAGGCCTTCGCGGCGGCGGTGCTGGGCGGTATCGGCAACATCCGTGGTGCGATGCTGGGCGGTCTGCTGCTGGGCATCGTCGAGAACCTGAGCTCCCCGCTCTTCGGCACCCAGTGGATCGACGTGACCGCGTTCGTGATCCTGATCCTGGTGCTGATGTTCCGTCCGACGGGCATCATGGGCGAGCGTCTGGGGAGGTCGGCATGAGCAACGCGACCGCTGCCAAGTCCTTCTCGGTGGACGTGGCGAAACTGCGCCGCAAGGCCTGGTACCAGCAGCCCCGCTGGACACGGCTGCTCGGCATGCTGGTGCTGGGCTTCATCCTGGCGCTGATGACGGGCGAGGACGGCAACCCGGCGGAGAGGCTGTCGGCGTTCACCGGCGCCTTCCAGTCGGTGCGGCTGTGGATCTGCCTGGCCATCATGGTGGGCGTGTGGGCGCTGGTGGAGTTCGGCGCCCCGGTGCGCGACGCGGCCCGGCAGGGTGCGCAGGGTGTCGGCAAGTCGCTGGAGCCGACGCGGGCGATGTTCCGGTCCAACGGCTGGCTCCGGCTGGGCGGACTGGTGGTCGTCCTGGTGCTGGCGATCGTCATCCCGGCCAACACCAGCCTGTTCTGGCAGGAGGTCCTCGTCACGCAGATGGGGATCTTCATGATCATCGCGGTCGGTCTGAACGTGGTGGTCGGCTGGGCCGGTCTGCTGGACCTGGGCTTCATCGCCTTCTACGCGATCGGCGCGTACTCCTGCGCCTTCTGGACCGGCCACATGCCGGTGAAGCCGCCGTTCACGGTGGGCGCGCTGGAGTCGATCCCGTTCGCCATCGTCACCTGCCTGATCGCCGGTGTGCTGCTGGGCGCCCCGACGCTGCGGCTGCGCGGTGACTACCTCGCGATCGTGACGCTGGGCTTCCACGAGATCGTGTACCTGGTCGCGAAGAACTCGGACGGCTTCACGAACGGTTCGCGCGGTGTCATCGGCATCCCGCACCCCTCGATCCACATCGGTCCGATCAACTACGACTGGACGCTGGACCCGCTGCCGTACTGGTACCTCCTGCTGTTCTTCCTGGTGGTGCTGATCTTCCTGTACAACCGCCTGGAGCACTCGCGGATCGGCCGGACCTGGACGGCGATCCGGGAGGACGAGGTGGCCGCCTCCGCGACGGGCATCAACACCGTCCGCTACAAGCTGCTGGCCTTCGCGATCGGCGCGTCGACCTCGGGTCTGGCGGGCGTCGTCTACTCCAGCAAGGTCGGCTTCATCAACCCGGAGAACTTCACCATCGTGCTGTCGGTGCTCGCGCTGGCGTACGTGGTGTTCGGCGGCATGGGGTCCATCGCGGGCGTGCTGTTCGGTGCCGCGCTGCTGGTGTGGCTGCCGAACGCGCTGCGTGACCTGGTGCCGGAGCAGGACCGCTTCATCTACCTGGGTGCGCTGCTCGTCATCATGATGATCTTCCGTCCGCAGGGTGTGATCCCCTCCCGCCGCAGGCAGCGTGAGCTGCACATGGCGGAGGCGGGCATCGGCGACGCCGATGCGATGACCGAGCCGACGGGAGGCGTGAAGTCGTGAACGCGGTGGAGGAAGCGGGCGTGCAGCCCGCGCAGACCGGCGGTGCGGTGCTGCAGGCCCGTGGCGTGACGCTGCGGTTCGGCGGTCTCACCAGCCTGTCGGACGTCAACCTGACGATGCGGCGGGGCGAGATCCTCGCGGTGATCGGTCCGAACGGCGCGGGCAAGACCTCGCTGTTCAACTCCCTGACGGGCGTGTACGTCCCGCAGGAGGGCACGATCACCTTCCACGCGGAGGGCGGTTCCGAGCACAAGCTGCTCGGCGCCAAGCCGTACCTGGTGAACCGTTACGGTGTCGCCCGGACCTACCAGAACATCCGGCTCTTCAGTGCCCTGACGGCGCTGGAGAACGTCAAGATCGCGGCGGAGTCGCGGCAGAAGTCGGGAGCGATCTCGATCATGCTGGGCCTGCCGTGGGCGCGCCGGGACGAGAAGGCCAGCGACGAGCGGGCGCAGGAGCTGCTGTCGTACGTGGGCCTGTCGGGCAAGCACAACGAGCTGGCCGCCAGCCTCTCCTACGGTGACCAGCGGCGTCTGGAGATCGCGCGGGCGCTGGCGACCGACCCGAAGGTGCTGCTGCTGGACGAGCCGGCGGCCGGTACGAACCCGACGGAGAAGCTGGAGCTGGAGCAGCTGATCCGCCGGATCAACCAGGACCTGGGCGTCAGCGTGCTGCTGATCGAGCACGACATGAAGCTCGTGATGTCGGTCGCGGACCGCGTCATGGTGCTGAACTTCGGCAAGGTGATCGCCGAGGGTCTGCCCGAGGAGGTGCAGCGCGATCCCGCGGTGATCGAGGCGTACCTGGGTTCTGCCGACGAGGAGGCCGTGGAGGCCGTCGCGGAGATGGTGGAGATCGTCGAGTCGCACCACACGGCCGACGCTCCGGAAGTCCCCGCACCGCGTGAGTCCGAGGAGGAGGGCCGATGACCGAGGCCGCCAACTTCGAGAAGGCGACGGACGGTTCCGTCGCCCAGGCCCCGGCGATGCTGGAGCTGGTCGACCTGCAGGTGTTCTACGGCGCGATCCAGGCGCTCAAGGGCATCAACGTGACGGTCCGGCAGGGTGAGGTCGTGGCGCTGCTCGGCGCGAACGGCGCCGGCAAGACCACCACCCTGCGCACGATCTCCGGTCTGCTGCAGCCCCGCCACGGCGAGGTGCGGCTGGGCGGTGAGCGGATCGACGGCGTTCCCGCGCACAAGGTCGTGGAGCTCGGCATCGGCCAGTCGCCGGAGGGCCGCCGCGTCTTCCCGGTGATGACGGTGCTGGAGAACCTGGAGATGGGCGCCTACCGGTTCAAGGGCGTCTCCAAGGACGACCTGGACCGTGTGCTGACGCTCTTCCCGCGCCTGGCGGAGCGGCGTACGCAGTTGGCGGGCACCCTGTCCGGCGGTGAGCAGCAGATGCTGGCCATCGGCCGGGCCCTGATGGGCCGCCCGAACCTGCTGCTGCTCGACGAGCCGTCGATGGGGCTGGCGCCGCTGATCGTCCAGCAGATCTTCGAGATCATCAAGGAGATCAACGACCAGGGCACCACGGTGCTGCTGGTGGAGCAGAACGCCTCGCAGGCGCTGCAGCTGGCCGACCGCGGCTACGTGCTGGAGACGGGCGCGATCGTCATGGAGGACGACGCCTCGGCCCTGCTGTCCGACCCGCGCGTGCGTGCCGCGTACCTCGGTGAGGGCGCGGCGTAGCGTCCGGCGTCGCACGGCGTGCCATACCGCGAGGAGGGCGGCCCCCGGAGGATTCCGGGGGCCGCCCTCCTCGTGCGTCCCGTGCGGGCGGGCGTCAGGCGGTGACGGTGCCCGGGGTGGCCGGGGTGGCCGGGCGCAGCATGCAGGTGAGGCGGGCGGAGCAGACCCGGCGGTCCTGCTCGTCGCTGATGACGATCTCGTAGGTCGCGGAGGAGCGGCCGCGGTGGACGGGGGTGGCGACCCCGGTCACCTTGCCGGAGCGCAGGCCGCGGTGGTGGGTGCAGTTGAGGTCGACGCCGACGGCCAGCTTGCCGGGGCCGCCGTGCAGCATGGCGCCGATGGACCCGATGGTCTCCGCCAGGACGGCGGAGGCGCCGCCGTGGAGGAGCCCGTAGGGCTGGGTGTTCCCCTCGACGGGCATGGTGGCCACGACGCGCTCGGCGGTCGCCTCGACGATCTCGACGCCCATGCGGGAGCCGAGGTCGCCGGCGGAGAACAGCGCCACCAGGTCGACGCCGAGTCCGGCGTACTGCTCGATGACCTCCGGGGAGAAAAGGCTGGTCGTGGTCTGCTCGCCCATGGACGGTGGCTCCGATCGTCGTCGTTCGGTGTACTGGCCCGTTTTCTACCGGACGGTCAGTGGGGACCGCCGGGCGGGGTGGTCTGTTCCAGCCGGACGACGACGGACTTGGACGCCGGGGTGTTGCTGGTGTCGGCGGTGTGGTCGAGCGGGACCAGCACGTTGGTCTCCGGGTAGTAGGCGGCGGCGCAGCCGCGGGCCGTCGGGTAGTGGACCACCCGGAAGCCCTCGGCGCGGCGTTCCGTGCCGTCCGTCCACTCGCTGACGAGGTCGGTGTAGGCGCCGTCGGCGAAGCCGAGGGCGGCGGCGTCGTCGGGGTGGACCAGGACGACGCGGCGGCCGCCCTTGATGCCGCGGTAGCGGTCGTCGAGGCCGTAGATGGTGGTGTTGTACTGGTCGTGCGAGCGCAGCGTCTGCAGCAGCAGCCGACCCTCGGGGACCCGGGGGTACTCCAGAGGGGCGGCGGTGAAGTTGGCCAGCCCGGTGGCGGTGGGGAAGCTGCGGGAGTCGCGCGGGGCGTGCGGGAGGGTGAAGCCGCCGGGGCGGCGCACCTTGACGTTGAAGTCGTCGAAGCCGGGGATCACGCGGGATATCCGGTCGCGGATCCGGTCGTAGTCGCCCTCGAGCTCCTGCCAGGGCACGCGGCTGTCCGGGCCGAGGACGGCGGCGGCGAGGCGGCAGACGATGGCCGGCTCGGACAGCAGCAGGGGGCTCGCGGGTTCCAGGCCGCCGCGGGAGGCGTGCACCATGCCCATGGAGTCCTCGACGGTGACGAACTGCTCGCCGGCGGCCTGGACGTCGCGCTCGGTCCGGCCCAGGGTGGGCAGGATCAGGGCGCGGGCGCCGGTGACCACGTGGGAGCGGTTGAGCTTGGTGGACACGTGCACGGTGAGGCGGGCGCGGCGCATGGCGGCCTCGGTGACGTCCGTGTCGGGTGAGGCGGCGACGAAGTTGCCGCCCATGGCGAAGAAGACCTTGGCGTCACCGTCGCGCAGGGCGCGGATGGCGGCGACGGTGTCCAGGCCGTGCTCGCGGGGCGGGGCGAAGCCGAACTCCTTCTCCAGAGCGTCGAGGAAGGCGGGGGCGGGCTTCTCGTAGATGCCCATGGTGCGGTCGCCCTGGACGTTGCTGTGGCCGCGGACGGGGCACACGCCGGCGCCGGGGCGGCCGATGTTGCCGCGCAGGAGGAGGAAGTTGACGACCTCCTTGATGGTGGGCACGGAGTGCTTGTGCTGGGTGAGGCCCATGGCCCAGCAGACGATGACGCTCTTGGCGCCGAGCACCATGGCGAGGAGTTCGTCGATCTCGGACTGGGGAAGGCCGGTGGCGCGCAGCACCTCGTCGGGGTCGGTGGCGCGGGCGGCGGCCGCGCACTCCTCGAAGCCGTGGGTGTGCCCGTCGATGAAGGCCTGGTCGAGGACGGTGCCGGGCGCCTGGTCCTCGGCCTCCAGGAGCGCCTTGTTGAGGGCGCGGAAGAGGGCCTGGTCGCCGCCGAGCCGGATCTGCAGGAAGAGGTCGGCGAGCGCGGTGCCACCGCCGGCCAGGCCCTTGGGGGTCTGCGGGTTCTTGAAGCGCTGCAGGCCGGCCTCGGGCAGCGGGTTGACCGTGACGATCCTCGCGCCGCTCGCCTTCGCCTTCTCCAGGGCGGAGAGCATGCGGGGGTGGTTGGTGCCGGGGTTCTGCCCGGCGACGATGATCAGGTCGGCGCGGTGGAGGTCCTCGAGCAGGACGCTGCCCTTGCCGATGCCTATGGTCTGCGCGAGCGCGGAGCCCGACGACTCGTGGCACATGTTGGAGCAGTCGGGCAGGTTGTTGGTGCCGAACTCGCGGGCGAAGAGCTGGTAGAGGAAGGCGGCCTCGTTGCTGGTGCGGCCCGAGGTGTAGAACACGGCCTCGTCGGGGCCCGTCAGGCCGTTCAGCTCGTCGGCGACGATCTCGAAGGCGCGTTCCCAGGGGACGGGCTCGTAGTGGTCGGCGCCGTCCGGCAGGTACATGGGCTGGGTGAGGCGGCCCTGCTGGCCAAGCCAGTAGCCGCTGCGCCGGGCGAGGTCGGCGACGGGGTGCGCGGCGAAGAAGTCCGGTGTGACCCGGCGCAGGGTGGCCTCCTCGGCGACGGCCTTGGCGCCGTTCTCGCAGAACTCGGCGGTGTGCCGGTGCTCGGGCTCGGGCCAGGCGCAGCCGGGGCAGTCGAAGCCGTCCTTCTGGTTGACCTTGAGGAGGGTGAGCGCGGTGCGTCGCACCCCCATCTGCTGCTGCGCGATGCGCAGGGTGTGCCCGATGGCCGTGAGCCCGGCAGCGGCGTGCTGCGGGGCGCTGACCTCGGGTGCGTCCTGGACGGGGTCGCCTGCGGGTGCTTTGCCTGCCATGGCTTCGATCCTGCCACGACCAGGCGGCGGACCGGCAGTGTCAGTCGGGCGTGGGAGGATCGGGACGTGGCAGTCAAGGCAGAGAAGACGAACGCAGCGACCGGCACCGCACCCCAGGGGGGTGAGCGGCCCCGGTTGCTCCTGCTGGACGGGCATTCGCTGGCGTACCGGGCCTTCTACGCGCTGCCGGTGGAGAACTTCAACACCACCACCGGGCAGCCGACGAACGCGGTGTACGGCTTCGCGTCGATGCTGGCGAACACGCTGCGTGATGAGCGGCCGACGCATCTGGCGGTGGCGTTCGACGTCTCGCGGCGCACGTGGCGTCTGGAGGAGTTCCCGGAGTACAAGGCGACCCGGTCCGCGACGCCGGACGAGTTCCGCAGCCAGGTGACGCTGATCGGCGAGCTGCTGGACACGATGAAGGTGCAGCGATTCGCCACGGAGGGTTACGAGGCGGACGACGTGATCGCCACGCTGGCCACGCAGGCGGAGGCGCTGGGGTACGAGGTGCTGATCGTCACCGGCGACCGCGACTCCTTCCAGCTCGTCTCGGACCACGTCACGGTGCTGTACCCGACGAAGGGCGTCTCCGAGCTGACCCGGTTCACCCCGGCGAAGGTCGAGGAGAAGTACGGGCTGACCCCCGCGCAGTACCCGGACTTCGCGGCGTTGCGCGGCGACCCGTCGGACAACCTGCCCGGCATCCCGGGCGTCGGGGAGAAGACCGCCGCCAAGTGGATCACCCAGTTCGGCTCGTTCGCGGAGCTCGCGGACCGCGCGGAGGAGGTGAAGGGCAAGGCGGGCGAGAACCTGCGCGCCCACCTGGAGTCGGTGAAGCTCAACCGCCGGCTGACGGAGCTGGTGCGGGACGTGGAGCTGCCCTGCGGGCCGGAGCAGCTGGCACGGCAGGCGTACGACCGGGACGCGCTCGACGTGGTGCTGGACACCCTGGAGTTCCGCCACCCCAACTTCCGGGAGCGGCTGTACGCGGCCGACCCGGGTGCCGCGGAGCAGGGCACTCCGGAGGTCGCCGGCGGTGTGGCCGTCGAGGGCCGCGTGCTGGCCGCGGGCGAGCTGGCGGACTGGCTGGCGGAGCACGCCGGCGGGCCGCTGGGCGTGGCGACGGTCGACGCGTGGGCGCTGGGCGCGGGCAGCGTGTCCGAGGTGGCGCTGGCGACGGCGGAGGGCCCGGCGGCGTGGTTCGACCCGGCGGCGCTGGACGAGAAGGACGAGCAGGCCTTCGCGGCGTGGCTGGCGGACGCCGCCCGGCCGAAGGTGCTGCACAACGCCAAGAACGTGATGCGGGTCTTCGCCGAGCACGGCTGGAGCGTGGACGGGGTCACGATGTGCACGGCGCTGGCCGCGTACCTGGTCAAGCCCGGCCGCCGCTCGTTCGCCCTGGACGACCTGTCGGTGGAGTACCTGGGGCGGGAGCTGGCCCCGGCGGGCGGCGAGGACGGCCAGTTGGCCTTCGGCGCCGACGAAGAGGCCGAGGCGGACGCCCTGATGGTGCAGGCGCGCGCCGTGCTGGACCTGGGCGACGCGTTCGCCGCGCGGCTGGAGCAGGACGGCGCGCTGCGGCTGCTGCGCGAGGTGGAGCTGCCGACCTCGACGCTGCTGGCGCGAATGGAGCGGGCGGGCATCGCGGCGGACCGCGAGCATCTGGAGCGCCTGGAGCAGCGGTTCGCGGGCGAGGTGCAGCTCGCCGTGAAGGAGGCGCACGCCGCGGTCGGGCACGAGTTCAACCTGGGCTCCCCCAAGCAGCTGCAGGAGGTGCTCTTCGGCGAGCTGGGGCTGCCCAAGACGAAGAAGACCAAGACGGGTTACACCACCGACGCGGACGCGCTGGCGTGGCTGGCGGCGCAGACCGAGCACGAGCTGCCGGTGATCATGCTGCGTCACCGGGAGCAGGCGAAGCTGCGGGTGACGGTCGAGGGGCTGGTCAAGACGATCGCTCCCGACGGGCGGATCCACACCACGTTCAGCCAGATCGTGGCGGCCACGGGCCGGCTGTCCTCGACCGACCCCAACCTGCAGAACGTGCCGGTGCGCACCGACGAGGGCCGGGCGATCCGCCGCGGCTTCGTGGTCGGCGAGGGCTACGAGTCGCTGCTGACCGCCGACTACAGCCAGATCGAACTGCGGGTGATGGCCCACCTGTCGGAGGACGAGGGGCTGATCGCGGCCTTCGACTCCGGCGAGGACCTGCACACCACGGTCGGCAGCTACGTCTTCTCGGTGCCGCCGGAGCAGGTGGACGCCGAGATGCGCCGCAAGATCAAGGCGATGTCCTACGGGCTGGCGTACGGGCTGTCGGCCTTCGGCCTGTCGCAGCAGCTGGGCATCGAGGCGGCCGAGGCGCGCGGCCTGATGGAGACGTACTTCGAGCGGTTCGGCGGCGTGCGGGACTATCTGCAGCGCGTGGTGGAGGAGGCCCGGGTCACGGGTTACACCGAGACCTTGATGGGCCGCCGCCGTTACCTTCCCGACCTCACCAGCGACAACCGCCAGCGCCGCGAGATGGCCGAGCGGATGGCGCTCAACGCGCCGATCCAGGGCTCGGCCGCCGACATCGTCAAGATCGCGATGCTGAAGGTGGACGCGGCGCTGGCGCGGGAGGGGCTGCGCTCCCGGATGCTGCTGCAGGTGCACGACGAAATCGTGGTCGAGGTCGCCCCCGGCGAGCGGGCCGCGGTGGAGGAGCTGGTCCGTCGCGAGATGGCGGCCGCCTACCCGTTGCGGGCGCCGCTGGACGTCTCCGTGGGCGTCGGTCCGGACTGGGAGTCGGCGGCCCACTGACCGCCGGTCCCCCGGCCGTCGCGGCGGGCGGCGCGGTGCGTGAGGTGCACCGCGCCGGCGCAGGTCGCGGCGGCCAGGGCGAGTCCCGCCCCGGCGCCGAAGAGGCCGGCCGGGATCATCCCGGCGGCGTCGCCGGTCGCCCCGTACCACTGCTCCGCGCGTACGGCCGCTCCGGCGGCCGTGGTGACGCCGAGGGCGGTCAGGGCGAGCCGCCGGGCCCGGCGCGAGAGCCGGGGCACAGAGGAGGGGCGCTTTTCGGCCGTACCGGGCACGGCCCTCAGGGCGCGCAGCCCGTACCAGCCCAGCAGGGCCAGCGCCACGGCCGAGCTTCCGTACTGGACGTACTTGTGCAGGGCCGTGCCGTGCACCTCGTGGTCGAGCACGGGCAGCAGGCGCACGCCCCACCGCCCGGGGTGGGTGAAGGCGTCCCAGACCACGTGGGTGGTCGCCCCGGCCACGGCCGACGCCCAGAAGGCCGCGACCGAGCGCGGCGAGGGCCGCATGCGGTCGCCGACGCCCGCCAGGGCGGCGATCCCGGCCTGCCGGTGCTCGGGCAGCAGGGCCACGAGGGGCCCGCGCAGCGCCGCCCAGCCGCCCACCAGCCCGGCGGCGATGACCGGGTCCACGAGGGCGACGCCCAGCGGGGCGTGGGTGACCTGCCCGAAGCCGAAGAGGCCCCGCACCAGCGAATCGGCGAAGAAGGGCACGTCGGGGGCGAAGGAGCCGGCGACGAGGGCGGCCGCGACGAGCGGGCCGCGTCCCCGTACGGTGCCGGCGCGGTCCTGCCGCAGACCCGGCAGCACTGCCAACGCATGACTCATCGTGAACGGCATGCAACCTCTTCCGGAACACATCTGTCTGATCAGTATGCGACGTCCGGGACGGTGGCTCCGTTCGGGAAGTTGCCGTAGGGTCACCAGGGTTGCCACGCAGGGAGACGGGCGACACACGGCTTTCGGGAGGGGCAGCGGGTATGCGAGCGCGGTACGGACGGCGGATCCGCAGGGGAGTCGCGGGCACCGCGGTGGCCGCCGCGGCCATGGCGGCGCTGACGGGTTCCCAGGCCCCCGGACTGCTGCCGGGCATCCTCAACACCAGCGCAGGCGCCCCGATCGTACCCCCGCCCGGCGACCCCATCGACGGCAACTCGTCGGAGTACTTCACCGGTCTCCCGCCGCTCAACACACCCGCTCCCGGCACCTCCGCCACCCCGGGCACCGGTCCGGGGACCGGCGCGACCGACGGCACCGGCCTGCCGGTGTCCGTGCTGGAGGCCTACCGCAGGGCCGAGACGGCGCTCGCCGCCAGCGACCCCGGGTGCAACCTGCGCTGGGAGCTGCTGGCCGCGATCGGCCAGGTCGAGTCCAACCAGGCGCGCAGCGGCAACGTCGACTCCGCGGGCACCACGCTCTCCCCCATCCTGGGCCCGGTCCTCAACGGCAACGGCTTCGCGAACATCACCGACACCGACGACGGCGTCTGGGACGGGGACAAGGTCCACGACCGCGCGGTCGGCCCGATGCAGTTCATCCCGTCGACCTGGCAGACCTGGGGCGCGGACGGCAACGACGACGGCGTCACCAACCCGAACAACATATTCGACGCGGCGCTCGCCGCCGGCCGCTACCTGTGCGCGGGCAACCGCGACCTGTCCGTCGAACACGACCTCCACCGCGCGATCCTGGGTTACAACAACTCGACCGCGTACCTGAACACGGTCCTGTCCTGGTACGACCACTTCCGCAAGGGCGACGTCGTCTCCCTCCCCGACGTGGGCGGCGCGGGCAGCGACACCCCCGACGACCCGCCGTCCTCCACGGCGCCGTCCAGCTCGCCCTCCCCGACGTGGTCCCCGAGCATGAGCGCCTCGCCCCGGCCGACGAAGTCGCCCACGCCGACCGCGACCGCCAGCGGCACGATCGGCCCCCCGTCGGGCAGCCCCTCGCCGACGACCTCGCCCACCGACTCCCCGACGACGGGCCCCACCACCGGCCCGACGGACCCGCCGACCTGCCCGACGGACTCCGCGTCGCCCACGGCGACCCCCACCGACACGGCCTCCCCGTCGCCGTCCGGTACGCCCGACCCCTGTGCGACGGCCTCCCCCGGCGACAGCCCGTCGCCGACCGCGACGGAGACCGAGGGCGCCACCGCCTCCGGCCCGACCAACTGACGCCGTAGAACCTGTTCTCATTTCAACTCCCGGTTGCTACGGTTCACCGGCCCAGCCGACGTAGCCGTACGACCGGGAGGTACGGCCATGCGCGCAGTCATCGCGGCGGCCATCGGACTCGTCGCCGCGCTCGGGATCGTCCTCCTCGTGACCGCGGTCGGTCCGCCGGACGGCAGCACGTCCCCTGAGCCGCTGCTCACCACCGTCCCCGCGCACCCGTAGGAGGGCGGTCCCATGCGCCGCAGGTCAAGCCTGGTCCTCCTCTCCCTCGCGGTGTTCTTCGCCGCACTGTCACCGCTGGTGCGCTGGTACGCCTTCCCCCGTCTGGCGAAGATCCCGGCAGGCCAGTACCAGGCGGTCGTCCTGGAGGCGCGGGACGCCACGCTGCTCGACTACGGGACGATGCGGCCGAAGAAGGTCGCGAAGGTCAGCATCGTGCAGACCCTGAAGGGCAACGTGGAGGAGGCGCATCGGATCGAGCGGCGCACCGGCCGGGACGTGGTCGTGTGGGACGGGCTGGCCTACGTGGTGGGCCCGGACGGCGCGATGGTCTCCCAGGTCCCCGAGCGGTACGTCTTCGACGCGCACACGCAGGAACCCGTCCACGCGGGGGGCGAGAGCGTCGACGGCGATGCCGTCGAACGCCGGGGCGTCGAGTTCAAGTTCCCCTTCCTCACCGAGAAGCGGGACTACTACTACTTCGACGCGCAGGCGCGGAGTTCGGCGCCCATCCACTACCGCGGCACGCGGCAGTTCCGCGGCCTGGAGGTCTACTACTTCGAGCAGACCGTGCCCTGGACCGAGGTCCCGCTGCCCAAGAAGATGCCGGTCGAGGGCGTCACCCCGCAGACCGTCGCGGCGATGGGCATGGAGCGCTGGTACACCACGAAGCGCATGTTCTGGGTGGACCCCGTCACCGGGGCCCCGGTCAACGGGGAGGAGGTCCACCGGGAGGAGATGCGCTTCACCGACGGGAAGCAGCAGCCGGTCACCGCGTTCGCCGGGCACGTGAAGATGCGCGAGGACTACGTGCGGCACACCGTCGCCCTGGTGAAGTCCCAGCGGCAGGTGGTGCTGGTGATGACCTCCTACCTGCCGTGGGGCTCGCTCCTGCTGGGCGCCGCGCTGCTGTCGCTCGCGCTCGTCCTGGAGGCGCGCGGCCGCCGCCCGGCAGCGGGCGGCGTCGGCGCCGTCGGCGGCCTCAGCGGGGCGAAGGGGAGTCGTCCTCGCCGATGTGGTGCACGCGCACGAGGTTGGTGGTCCCCGAAACACCGGGCGGCGAGCCCGCCGTGATGACGACGACGTCGCCCTCCTGGCAGCGGCCGATGCGCAGCAGCTGCTCGTCGACCTGGTCGACCATCTCGTCGGTCGTCTGCACCATCGGCCCGAGGAAGGTCTCCACGCCCCAGGTGAGGCTGAGCTGCGAGCGGGTGGCCGGCTCGGGGCTGAAGGCGAGCACGGGGATGGGCGAGCGGTAGCGGGAGAGCCGCCGTGCGGTGTCGCCGGACTGGGTGAAGGCCACCAGGTACTTGGCGTCGAGGAAGTCGCCCATCTCCGCGGCCGCGCGTGCGACGGCGCCGCCCTGGGTGCGGGGCTTGTTCTGCTCGGTCAGCGGCGGCAGGCCGGCCGCGAGCATGTCCTCCTCGGCGGCGGCGACGATCCGGCCCATGGTCCTGACCGTCTCGACGGGGTGCTTGCCGACGCTGGTCTCGCCGGAGAGCATGACCGCGTCGGCGCCGTCCATGACGGCGTTGGCCACGTCCGAGGCCTCGGCGCGGGTGGGACGCGAGGAGGCGATCATCGACTCCAGCATCTGCGTCGCGACGATCACCGGCTTGGCGTTGCGCCGGGCGAGGGCGACCGCGCGCTTCTGCACCATGGGCACGGCCTCCAGCGGCATCTCCACGCCGAGGTCGCCGCGGGCCACCATGATCCCGTCGAAGGCGGCGACGATCTCCTCGAGGTTGTCGACCGCCTGCGGCTTCTCGATCTTGGCGATGACGGGGACCCGGCGGTCCTCCTCGCGCATGATGCGCAGCACGTCCTCGGCGTCCCGGCCGCTGCGGACGAAGGACAGCGCGATGATGTCGGCACCGGTGCGCAGCGCCCAGCGCAGGTCCTCGACGTCCTTCTCGGACAGGGCGGGCACGGAGACGGCGACACCGGGGAGGTTGAGCCCCTTGTTGTCGGAGATCAGACCGCCCTCGATGCACAGGGTGCGGACCCGGGTGCCCTCGACGCCGGTGACCTCCAGGGTGACGCGGCCGTCATCGACGAGGATCCGCTCACCACGCGTGACGTCGGCGGCCAGGCCCTTGTACGTGGTACCGCAGATCAGCCGGTCGCCCTCGATCTCCTCGGTGGTGATCGTGAACTCGTCACCGCGTTCAAGCAGTACGGGGCCCTCCGCGAAGCGTCCCAGCCGGATCTTCGGGCCTTGAAGGTCCGCGAGGATCCCGACGCTGCGGCCGCTCTCGTCGGCGGCCTTGCGCACGCGCCGGTAACGCTCCTCGTGATCGGCGTGGCAACCATGGCTCATGTTCAGGCGGGCGACGTCCATACCGGCTTCGACCAGGGCCTTGATCTGGTCGTAGGCGTCGGTGGCGGGCCCGAGGGTGCAGACGATTTTTGCTCGGCGCATGGACCGAGCCTATGACCTACTTCACAGTAGGTACCTCGTGGAAGGCGACTGTCCAACGTCAGCCTGATTAACGGTTGTTGACAAGTGGTGAAGTGAGCTGGGGCCCGCTCCGATGAGCACACCGCCGGTGGGGCGGGGCTCAGGCCGACAGGTCGGGCGCCGTCATGGTGAAGTGTGCGGTGACCTGCGCGTACACGTTCTGTCGCTCCGGCTCCATGTCAAGGGCCTGGGCCGTGTCCTCGGCGCCGCCGGGTGCCGCGAAGGCGGCGGTCCGCATCGCCGGACGGGCACGGAAGGGCGCCGACTGCTGCACTCCCTCGTCGGCCAGCTCGACCAGGGCCACCAGCCGGGCGCCGAGCGCCTGCGCGTACTCGCGGGCACGCTGCACCGCGTCGCGCACGGCCTGCCGGCGGGCCTCGCTGTAGGCCGCGGAGTCGGGCCGCAGCGACCACCAGGGGCCGTCGACACGAGTGAGCTCCAGATCGGCCAGCCGGGTGGTGAGCTCGCCCAGAGCGGTGAAGTCGGTGAGGGTGGCCCCCACGCGCACGCTGCCGTGGTACGCCCGTACGCGCTCGCCGCGGCCCCGCTCCCGCAGCTCGGGGGTGATCACGAAGGCCCCGGTCTCCAGCTTCTCGACGGCGTCGGTGTAGCCCTTGACGAGGTCGAGCACTTGCGCGTTGCGCCGGCTGAGGTCGTCCAGCGTGGCGCGGCGGTCGGTGCCGCGGGCGCTGACGGTGACGGCGATCCGGGCGAGCTCGGGCTCGACCTCGAGGGTCGCCTCGCCCCGCACCCCCACGTGCGGGGTCTCGGGGGTCGGGTACGTCCTGGCCGGTTCTGTGCTCATGCGTCCCACCTTGCCAGGCCGGTACCGCCGTGACGAGTCATCTGTTCGCAACCTGGCGGGGGTGTTGCCCGGGGCACCCGTGCGCCAGAATCTACGCGCGTTAACACCACCAGCAGACCATCATCCCGCCCCCGGCGACCGCCGGAGGCGCCCCGGACACCAGGAGCCGACGTATGCCGCTGAACCGCAGGGACTTCCTCAACCGGTCCGCCGTCACCGGCGCGGGCCTCGCGCTGGCCGGCACGGCGGGCGCCCTGGCCGGCGCGGCTTCGGCCCAGGCCACGGGCCGCCACGGGCACGGGCACGGTCACGGACCGAAGAAGTACTCCTTCGGCGTCCTCGGCACCACCGACCTGCACGGCAACGTCTTCAACTGGGACTACTTCACGGACGCGGAGTACGACGACAAGGCGCACAACGACGTCGGCCTCGCCAAGATCTCCACCCTGGTCACGCAGCAGCGCGCGGCGAAGGGCCGCCGCAACACCCTGCTGATCGACGCGGGCGACACCATCCAGGGCACCCAGCTGTCGTACTACTACGCCAAGATCGACCCGATCACCGCCAAGCACGGTCCGGTGCACCCGATGGCGCAGGCCATGAACGCCATCGGCTACGACGCCGCGGCGCTGGGGAACCACGAGTTCAACTACGGCATCCCGGTGCTGCGCAAGTTCGAGGAGCAGTGCGACTTCCCGCTGCTCGGCGCCAACGCGCTCGACGCGCGCACGGGCCGGCCGGCCTTCCCGCCGTACTCCTTCCACCGGCTGCGCGTCGACGGCGCCCCCGACGTGAAGGTGGCGGTCCTGGGACTGACCAACCCCGGCATCGCGATCTGGGACAAGGCCAACGTGCAGGGCAAGATGACCTTCCCGGGCCTGGAGGAGCAGGCCGCGAAGTACGTGCCCCGGCTGCGTGCGATGGGCGCCGACGTGGTCGTCGTCTCGGCCCACAGCGGCTCCTCCGGCACCTCCTCCTACGGTGACCAGCTGCCGTACGTCGAGAACGCGGCGGCGCTGGTCGCCGAGCAGGTGCCGGGGATCGACGCGATCCTGGTCGGCCACGCCCACTCCGAGATCCCGGAGTACGTGGTGGCCAACAAGCAGACCGGCCAGGGCGTGGTGCTCTCCGAGCCGCTGAAGTGGGGCCAGCGCCTGACGGTCTTCGACTTCGACCTGGAGCTGGTCCGGGGCAAGTGGGAGGTCGTCACCGTCGGCGCGTCCGTCCTCAACTCCAACACGGTCGAGGAGGACCCGCGGATCGTCCGGCTGCTCTCGGACGAGCACAAGGAGGTCGTGGGTTACGTCAACCAGGTGATCGGCACGTCGGCCGCGGCGATGTCGGCGGAGGAGTCCCCCTACAAGGACACGCCGATCATCGACTTCATCAACTTCGTCCAGGCCGAGACGGTCAAGGCGGCGCTCGCCGGGACCGAGCACGCCTCCCTGCCGGTGCTGTCGCAGGCCGCGTGCTTCTCGCGCACGGCCGCCATCCCGGCGGGCCAGGTCACCATCCGCGACGTCGCCGGGCTGTACGTCTTCGAGAACACCCTGGAGGCCCGGATCCTGACCGGTGCCCAGGTCAAGGCGTACATCGAGTTCTCGGCGAACTACTTCGTACAGACGGCGCCCGACGCGCCCGTCGACGTCGCGAAGCTGACGAACGCGAACGGCACGCCCGACTACAACTACGACGTGGTCAGCGGCGTCACCTACGACATCGACATCTCCCGCCCCGCCGGTTCGCGGGTGTCGAACGTGCTCTTCCAGGGTGCGCCGATCGACGAGTCGGCCCGCTTCGTCCTGGCCGTCAACAACTACCGGGCCAACGGCGGCGGCAACTTCCCCGCGGTCGCCACGGCGCAGCAGGTGTGGGCGAACTCCGAGGAGATCCGGAACACCATCATCGCCTGGGTGCAGGCGAACGGATCCATCGACCCGGCGCGGTTCGGCTCGCAGGACTGGAAGCTGACCCGCGGCGGCGTGCCGGTCTTCTAGCCCTTCCGAGCGTTCCCGGTACACCGGAGGGCATGTGCGGGCTGTGCACATGCCCTCCGGGCGTTCCGCAGTGGCCGGGCACGGAGGACGCCGGCACCGCCGGCCTCAGGCCGGCACGTGTTCCAGGAGCACGCGGCGCAGTTCCCGGGCGGCGCGCGGGGGCTCGGCGTCCTTGCGGTGCGCCAGGGCGACCGTGCGCTGCAGCCCGGGGGCCTCGAAGGGCGTCGTGCGCAGCCTGGGCCGGCGTCCGGCGACCATGCTGGGCACGACCGCGGGGCCGAGTCCCGCCTCCACGAAGCCCAGCACGGCGTCCATCTCGCCGCCCTCGATCGCGAAGCGCGGTTCGAAACCCGCCGCCCGGCACGCCGCGACGGTGAGGTCCCGCAGGTCGTAGCCGCTGCGGAACATGACCAGCGGCCGGTCCCTGAGGTCGGCGACCCGCAGGGTGGGCCCGGCGGAGGGCGGCGGTGCGTCGGTGGCGGTCACCACCACCAGGTCCTCGTGGAGCAGCGGCGTGGCGTCCAGGGCGGGGTCGTGGCTCTGCAGCGGCAGCACGATCAGGGCGAGGTCGAGGCTGCCGGAGGCGAGCTCGCGCACCAGGTCGCGTGAGCCGCCCTCCTCGACGACCAGCCGGATGCCGGGGTAGCGGTCGTGGAAGTCGCGCAGCACGTCCGGCAGCAGGCCGGTGGCGAGGCTGGGGGTCGCGCCGAGGCGCACCCGGCCGCGGCGCAGGTGCACCAGCTCCTGGACCTCCTGGGTGGCGGTCTCGGTGTCGGCGATGATGCGCCGCGCCAGCGGCAGCAGGGCCTGCCCGGCGTCGGTCAGCGCGATGTTGCCGCGGGCGCGGCTGAACAGGTCCGCGCCCAGCTCCCGCTCCAGGGCCTTGATCTGCTGCGACAGCGAGGGCTGCGCGACGTGGACGCGTTCGGCGGCGCGGGTGAAGTGCAGGGTGTCGGCGACCGCCAGGAAGTACACGAGCTGCTGCAGCTGCATATCGGCACGATAACGCGATAGGTGCCGCCTATCGAAACGAGCCGGAACATGTCTTGGACCTTTCGTGGCAGGCAGACCTAGCGTCGAGCGCATGGCTTTGGCGACGACGAGGACGAGGGCGACGGGTACGGGCCGCCGCCCGTCGCTCCTACGGGCACTGTGGGGCTCGACCGTGGGCAAGAAGGCGGTCATGGCCGGGACCGGCGTGATCATGCTGCTCTTCCTGGTCGCGCACATGCTGGGCAACCTGAAGATCTTCTTCGGCCCCGAGGAGTTCAACGGGTACGCGGCGTGGCTGCGCACCATCGGTGAGCCCGCCCTGCACAACAGCTGGTACCTGTACATCCAGCGCACCGGCCTGGTGGTCGCGGTGGTGCTGCACGGCGTCGCCGCCTACCAGCTCAGCAAGCGCGACATCAAGGCACGCCCGGCGAAGTACGAGCACAAGCGGCAGCGCACGAGCTACGCGACCCGGACGATGCGCTGGGGCGGGGTGATCCTGGGCCTCTACATCGTCTGGCACATCCTGGACCTGACCACGCTCACCGTGAACCCGCTGGGCAAGGAGCACCACCCCTACGAGAACATCGTGGCCGATTTCCGGATCTGGTGGGTGGACGTCGTCTACATCGTCGCGATGCTCGCCCTCGGCCTGCACATCAGGCACGGCTTCTGGAGCGCCGCGCAGACCCTGGGGGCGGTGAACAAGCGCCGCGACCGCGCGCTGAAGATCACGGCGAACGTGCTGGCGGCGGCGCTGACCGCCGGCTTCCTCGTCGTACCCGTCTCCGTGATGACCGGATTGGTGGACTGACCGTGGAGTACCGACTGGGCGAGCCGATCGCCGACACCAAGGCGCCGGACGTGCCGATCGCGGAGCGCTGGGACCGCCGCAGGTTCGAGGCGAAGCTGGTCAACCCCGCCAACCGCCGCAAGCACACCGTGATCGTGGT
The DNA here is from genome assembly GCF_033792805.1 of Streptomyces sp. PA03-1a. Lineage (NCBI taxonomy): Bacteria > Bacillati > Actinomycetota > Actinomycetes > Kitasatosporales > Streptomycetaceae > Streptomyces > Streptomyces sp. PA03-1a. The sequence continues at coordinate 5,467 of NZ_JARAVO010000124.1, read as the reverse complement.
CGGCACGGGTCTGGCGGGCGGCTCCGCGGGGGCGACGCTGGCCGAACAGGGCTACCACGTCGTGCAGTTCTGCTACCAGGACTCACCGCGCCGGGCGCACTCGATCGCCGCGCAGGGCGGCATCAACGCGGCGAAGAACTACCGCAACGACGGTGACAGCGTGCACCGCCTGTTCTACGACACCGTGAAGGGCGGCGACTTCCGCGCCCGCGAGTCCAACGTGCACCGCCTCGCCGAGGTGTCGGTGCAGATCATCGACCAGTGCGTGGCCCAGGGCGTGCCCTTCGCCCGCGAGTACGGCGGCCTGCTGGACACCCGCTCCTTCGGCGGCGTCCAGGTCTCCCGCACCTTCTACGCCCGCGGCCAGACCGGCCAGCAACTGCTCCTCGGCGCCTACCAGGCGCTGTCCCGCCAGATCGACGCGGGCAACGTGGAACTGCACCCGCGCACCGAGATGCTCGACCTGATCGTGGTGGACGGCAAGGCCCGCGGCATCGTCGCCCGCGACCTGGTGACGGGCGAGGTCTCGACGCACATGGGCGACGCCGTGGTGCTGGCGACCGGCGGCTACGGCAACGTCTTCTACCTGTCGACCAACGCCAAGGGCTCCAACGCCACCGCCATCTGGCGGGCGCACCGGCGCGGCGCGTACTTCGCCAACCCCTGCTTCACGCAGATCCACCCCACCTGCATCCCGCGCTCCGGCGACCACCAGTCCAAGCTCACCCTGATGAGCGAGTCGCTGCGCAACGACGGCCGCATCTGGGTGCCGAAGGCCAAGGGCGACGACCGTCCGCCGCACGAGATCCCCGAGGACGAGCGCGACTACTACCTGGAGCGGATCTACCCCGCCTTCGGCAACCTGGTGCCCCGCGACATCGCCTCCCGCGCCGCCAAGAACGTCTGCGACGACGGCCGCGGCGTCGGCCCCGGCGGTCAGGGCGTCTACCTGGACTTCGCCGACGCGATCGCCCGCATGGGCCGCGCCAAGGTGGAGGAGAAGTACGGCAACCTCTTCGAGATGTACGAGCGGATCACCGCGGAGGACCCGTACACCCGGCCCATGCGGATCTACCCCGCCGTGCACTACACGATGGGCGGCCTGTGGGTCGACTACGACCTGCAGACCACGGTCCCGGGCCTGTTCGCCATCGGCGAGGCCAACTTCTCCGACCACGGCGCCAACCGGCTCGGCGCCAGCGCCCTGATGCAGGGCCTGGCCGACGGCTACTTCGTGCTCCCGGCCACGATCAACGACTACCTGGCGCGCGGCCCGCACGAGACCGTCACGCCGGACCACCCGGCGGTCGCCGAGGCCGTCGCCGACGTCGAGGACCGGCTGAACCTGCTGCTGTCCGTGGACGGCGACCGCACCCCGGACTCCTTCCACCGCGAGCTCGGCGAGCTGCTGTGGGACGAGTGCGGCATGGCGCGCAACGAGTCGGGGCTGCGCAAGGCGCTGGAGCGGATCCCGGCGCTGCGCGAGGAGTTCTGGCGCCGGGTGAAGGTGCCCGGCAGCGGCGACGACCTCAACCAGTCGCTGGAGAAGGCCAACCGGGTCGCGGACTTCCTGGAGCTGGCCGAGCTGATGTGCCTGGACGCCCTGCACCGCACCGAGTCCTGCGGCGGCCACTTCCGCGAGGAGAGCCAGACCCCGGACGGCGAGGCCCTGCGCGACGACGAGGACTTCTCGTACGCCGCGGCCTGGGAGTTCACCGGCGCCGGCGAGGACCCGGTGCTCCACAAGGAGGCCCTCGACTTCGAGTACGTACACCCCACCCAGCGGAGCTACGCGTGAACCTCACCCTGCGCATCTGGCGCCAGCCGTCCTCCGAGGACGAGGGCGCCATGGTCACCTACCGTGTCGAGGACATCAGTCCCGACATGTCGTTCCTGGAGATGCTCGACGTCCTCAACGAGGAGCTGATCCTCGCGGGCGACGAGCCCGTCGCCTTCGACCACGACTGCCGGGAGGGCATCTGCGGCGCCTGCGGCATGGTGATCAACGGGCAGGCGCACGGCCCGGAACGGACCACCACCTGCCAGCTGCACATGCGGCACTTCAAGGACGGCGACACCGTCGACGTCGAGCCGTGGCGGGCCGCCGCCTTCCCGGTGGTCAAGGACCTGGTCGTCGACCGCTCGGCCTTCGACCGGGTGATCCAGGCCGGCGGCTACATCTCCGTGCCGACCGGCAGCGCCCCCGAGGCGCACGCCACGCCCGTCCCGAAGGAGGCCGCCGACTTCGCCTTCGAGCACGCGGAGTGCATCGGCTGCGGCGCGTGCGTGGCGGCCTGCCCCAACGGCTCGGCGATGCTGTTCACCTCGGCCAAGGTCAACCACCTCAACGTGCTGCCCCAGGGGCAGCCCGAGCGCGAGACCCGGGTGCTGGACATGGTCGCCGCCATGGACGACCAGGGCTTCGGCGGCTGCACCAACACCGGGGAGTGCGCGACGGCCTGCCCCAAGGGCATCCCGCTGCCGTCGATCGCCGCTATGAACCGCGAGTACCTGCGGGCCTTGCGCAAGGAGAAGTCGCGGTCCAAGGGCTGACCGGGTTGGTGGCCGCGCCGAGCCCGAAGGTCGTGAAGGCCGTGCGGGAGGGCAGCGGGTAGGGCTCCTTGCCGGTCACCGCGTTGAGGACGACCGCCGAGCGCCACGCGGCCAGCCCCAGGTCGGGGGCGCCGACGCCGTGGGTGTGGCGCTCGGCGTTCTGCACGTGGACGGCCGCGCCGGTGCTCGCGACCACCGGGTCGAGCTCCAGCCGGTGGCTCCCGTCGATCCGGGGCCGGCCGGCCGCGTCACGGCGGATGTAGGGGTGGATCGGGGCGAGCAGCGCGTCCAGGGAGCGCTCCCGGTAGCCGGTGGCGAGGACGACCGCGTTGGTGATCAGCCGGCTGCGGGTGCCCTGCTGCTCGTGCTCCAGGTGGAGTTCCACGGCTCCCATGCCCATCCGGCCGGCGGTGCGGACCGTCACGCCGGGGGTGAGGACGGCGTCCGGCCAGCCGCCGCCCAGGGTGCGGCGGTACAGCTCGTCGTGGACGGCGCCGATCGTGCCGTGGTCGATGGCCCGGTGCAGTTGCCACTGCCGGGGCAGGAGCTCGTCGCGGACCGGCTCGGACAGCCCGTGGAAGAACCGCGTGTAGTCGGGGGTGAACTGCTCCAGGCCGAGCTTGCTGTACTCCATCGGGGCGAACGAGGGGCTCCGGGCGATCCACGTCAGCCGTTCGCGCCCGGCGGGCCGGGCGCGCAGCAGGTCCAGGAAGACCTCGGCGCCCGACTGCCCGGAGCCGACGACGGTGACGTGCTCGGCGGCCAGCAACCGGTCCCGGTGCTCCAGGTAGTGCGCGGAGTGCACGACGGGGACGGCGGGCGACTCGGCGAGCGGCCGCAGCGGCTCGGGCACGTACGGCGCGCTGCCGACGCCGAGCACCAGGTTGCGGGCGTACGTGCGGCCGAGGGCCTCGGCCTGGCCGTCGGCGTCGAGCTGGGTGTGGTCCACCTCGAAGACGGCGCGCCCGGGGTTCCAGCGGACGGTGTCGACCTGGTGCCCGAAGCGGGTGCTGGGCAGCGACTCGGCGACCCAGCGGCAGTATGCGTCGTACTCGGTGCGGTGCGCGTGGAAGCGCTCGGCGAAGTAGAAGGGGTAGAGCCGCTCGCGGGTCCTGAGGTAGTTCAGGAAGCTCCACCGGCTCGTGGGGTCGACCAGGCTCACCAGGTCGGCGAGGAAGGGCACCTGGAGGGTGGCGTCGTCGAGCAGCAGCCCGGGGTGCCAGCGGAAGGAGCGCTCCTGCTCGTAGAAGGCCGCGCTGAGGTACGGGACGCCGTCGGCGAGGGCGGCCAGGGACAGGTTGCACGGGCCGATCCCGATGCCGAGCAGGTCGTAGGGCTGGTCCCGGTGGGGGTCGTGGTCGTCGGTGGCGGTCATCGGGGGGTGCTGCCTTCCTGGTGGGTCGCGCATACGAGCGTGAGCAGAGCCTCGAGGTCGGTGGGCGTGGTGGTCGGGTTGAGCAGGGTGGCCTTGAGCCACAGCCGTCCGTCGGCGCGGGCCCTGCCGAGGACGGCGCGGCCGTCGACCATGAGCCGGCGGCGGACCGCGGCGACCTCCTCGTCGACGGCGCCGGTGGGGCGGAACAGCACGGTGCTGACGGCCGGGCGGGCGCGCAGGGTCAGTGCGGGATGCCGCTCCACCAGGTCCGCCAGGTACCGGGCGTGGTCGCAGACCGCCTCGACGAGCCCGCCCAGCCCGCGGCGGCCGAGGGCGCGCAACGTGACGGCGATCTTCAGCACGTCGGGGCGGCGGGAGGTGCGCAGCGAGCGGCCGAGCAGGTCGGGGAAGCCGGCCTCGGTGTCGTCGGCGGCGTTCAGGTAGTCGGCGCGGTGGTCCAGCGGGCGCAGCAGCGCGGCCTCGCGCACCACGAGCACCCCGGCCGCCACGGGCTGCCAGCCCAGCTTGTGCAGGTCCAGGGTGACGGTGTCGGCCTCCCGCAGCCCGGCGAGCCTCACCGCCTCCCGGTCGCTGAACAGCAGCGACCCGCCGTAGGCGGCGTCCACGTGCAGACGCGCGCCGTACTGCCTTGCGACGCGGGCGAGTTCGGGGAGCGGGTCGATGTCACCCGAGTCCGTGGTGCCCGCGGTGGCGACCAGCAGGGCCGGCCCCCCGCCCGCGGCGAGCACGGCCCGCACCCGCTCCGGGTCCAGCACCCCGCCGGGGGTGTCCACGACGACGGGAGCGGGCATCCCGAGCAGCCACGCGGCCCGCGGGACGCTGTGGTGACCGTTGGCCCCGGCGACGACCCGCACGCCCGGAACGCCCCGCGCGCTCTCCCGGGCCAGCAGCAGCGCGAGCTGGTTGGACTCCGTGCCGCCGGTCGTGACCAGCGCGTCCGGCGCGGCCGCGTCCGGGTGGACCAGACGGGCCAGCGCGTGGGTGACCTCCGCCTCCAGGGCGGTCGCGGCCGGGGCCTGGTCCCAGGAGTCCATCGACGGGTTGAGCGCGCTCGCGGCCAGGTCGGCCGCCACGGCGGCCCCCAGCGGCGGGCAGTGCAGATGGGCGGCGCACAACGGGTCCGCCGGGTCGGCCGCCCCCTCGGCGACGACCCCGACCAGCGCGCGCAGCGCCTCCGCCGCCCCGGTGCCGTCCTCCGGCAGGGCCTCCCCCAGCACCTCCCGTACCCGCCGCGTGACCGCCCCGGGACCACCCGCGGGAAGCGGCCCCTTGCGGGCGGCCGCGCCCGCCGCGAGCGCGCCGAGCACGGCCTCGACCAACGGGCGCAGCCGGTCCGGCCCTTCACTGCCTCCGGCGAGATGGGGTGGCATGGTGTCGGCGCCCCTCCGTTGTCGCGGATCACCGGCGCGTGCGCGCTGGGCGACCTGCGTAACGACGCTCCCCCGCCCTGGGTGTTGCCCCCACGCCCCGAACGGTCGCCGCCCCGGCGCACCCACGGGGGCGTTCGCCCAGCTGTCG
>NZ_JARAVO010000123.1:0-26606 GCF_033792805.1 Streptomyces sp. PA03-1a | reverse complement strand
GTGTGATGGCGGGGGCAGCCGGGCGCTGCCGAGCCCCGGAGGGCCGGCGGGACGCAGGGCAACTCCGCTCGGTGGCGGCGGAGTTGCCGGCCGCCAAGGGTCGTCATCGGGGGCCTCCGGGCGCCGCGGACTGGATGAGCAACGCCGAGGTGAGCAGGGCGGACAGGAAGCCGACGACGAAGGCCATCGCCGCGGGCACCGGCCAGGCCGCCGTGCGGTGGCGCAGGAAGCGCAGCGCCGCCATGACCGGCAGGGCGAGCAGGGCGCAGGGGAGCAGTGCCCGGGGGTCGCGCAGCAGGGCCGCGGCCAGCACGGTGGCGAGCACCGCCCAGCCCAGCGCCGTCAGGGCGCTGGGCACCGGGCCGATGACGCCCGAGTACGTCCGGGAGCCGGGCTCGGACCGCCAGCGGGTCTTGCGGGCGAACTCGAAGTGCAGGAAGACGCAGGCGGGGACGAGCAGCAGCGGCAGCGCGTGCCAGCGGGCCGGCACGGGCGTGGAGGCGGTCAGGGAGACGTAGACGTACACGCTGAGCAGCAGTTGCACCGGGTGGGTGACGGCGAGGTTGAGCAGGACGCCGTCCCGGAGGCGGGGGGACCACCGCTCCAGCACCACCAGCAGCCAGGAGTACGCGAGGCAGGCGGTGAGCGGGAGCAGCGACACCGGGGACAGCGCCGCGTTCAGCGTGACGAGGAGCAGCGCCACGGCGCCCATCGCGGACCGCAGTTGGGCGACGGTGACCGTGCCCCGCACCAGGGGGCGGTCCGGGTTGTGCGCACGGTCGTAGTCGAGGTCCTTCTGCTCGTCGACCACCCGCAGCCAGAAGAGCACCAGGACGGCCGAGGCGCAGCGCACCGCCGTGCCGGCGCCGGGGTGCCAGGGCGTGCGGGTCGCCGCCGCGGCGGCGGCCTCCAGCGACAGCACCCACAGCGTGGCGTAGGGGACGTACACGTACGGGGTGAAGACCTGGACGGTGAAACGGACGAGCGCGGTCGCCGTCCTCATCGGTCCCCCTCCCGGTCCGGCGGGGGCGCGAGGATCTTGACGCGCCCGGTGGAGCCGTCCATCTCGATGAGCGCGCCATCGGGGATGACGGTGGTGGCACCGGAGACGGCGACGACCGTGGGGATGGCGAACTTGCGGCCGGTGATGGCGGTGTGCGAGAGCAGCGTGCCGCGTTCCACGACCAGCCCGCGCGCGCCCAGCATGAGGAAGAGCCAGCCGGGGTCGGTCTCCCGGGCCACCAGGATCATGTCCGGGCACGGTTCGACGGGCCGCAACGGGTCGAGGACGACGCGGGCGGTGCCGCGGACGACCCCGCCGCTGGAGCCCAGCCCCGAGAGTTCGCCGTCGCCGTCGCCGTCGCCGTGCCCGCCGGAGGCGGAGGCGGTCGTCGCCGCCGGGCCGCCGGGGAGCCGGTCGCGGACCGGGCCCAGGGTGGTGAAGCCCGGCGGCAGGTCCGGCCCGGGGGCCTCGTACTCGGCGCGGCGGACGTCGGCGAGCGCCTGGAGGTTGCCGCTGACCCCGCTGCCGTCGTACCAGCCGAACAGTTCGTCCTGGGTGAGGTGGACGACGTCGCCGGGGTCGCGCAGCACCCCGCGCGCGTGCAGGTCCTCGCCCAGCGAGGCGAAGACCGCCTTGCTGTAGCCGAAGAGCTCGCTGCGGAAGTAACGGGAGTTCTCCCGGTGGGTGATGGCCCGGCGCAGGGCCGTCAGCAGCGCGCGCACCAGCCGCAGCCGGGGCGAGCGGGCGCCGAGCGCGGCGGCCAGCCGTTCCTCGGCCGCGGCGCGCACCCGTAGTTCGGCCGCGCGCAGGGCGGGCCCGTCGAGGCCGCCGGCGGCGTGCTCTCCGGCCATCCGCAGCAGCGTCCAGGGGGTGCTGCGGAGGTTGGGCCGTTCCATCTTCAGTTCGTGCAGGCCGCGGTCGCCGTAGCGGTCGAGGTGCTCCAGGGCGGCCGCCCGTGTTTCCCGCCCGTACGCGCCGTCCCGTACGGCACGCCAGAGCTCCGGGCCCGGCTCCGGGCCGGAGCGCAGGGCGGCGGACAGCCGCGGGTCCCGGCGTACGGCTCCGGCCAGCCGCAGCAGCGACATCACCGCCTCGCTGCTGCGGTTGGACTCGTCGCCGCAGAGCAGGTCGCTGAGGAGGCCGGGGCCCTCGTGCGGCGCCCAGCGCGCGAGCAGCCGGCCGGTGATGCCGGCGGTGGCGCCGAGCACGGAGTCGTTGAGGAGGGTGACGCCCCAGTGGTTGCCGGCCTGCCGCCACACCTCGCGGTGGTCCTGGATGCGGGCGCCGGGGCGGGGCCGCTGCCCTCGGCCAGGCCCATCATCGACTCCCACGAGGCGCGGAACCACGGGAAGACGGCGAGCCGGCCGTGCAGCCGGTACCAGGACTCCAGGTCGTAGTGGATCCGGTTGCGGTGCAGGCCGATCATGCGCTCGAGGTACGGCTCGTCGTCGTGGAGGGTCCGGGCCGGCACGCCCAGCCTGCGGTACAGGTCGTGGAAGATCGTGCGGTAGAACCGCTGCGCGAAGGAGTAGGTCAGCGCGGTGGTGGGTCCGGGGAAGCTCTCGGTGACGTTGGCGCTGCTCCACAGCCGGCGAAGCCGCAGGTCCACCGCGACCGGGCGGGACTGGACGAGGTGCACCCGTCCGTCGGCGGTGACGGCGCCCTCGACGTCCTGCGGCCGCCCGCCGAAGAGCTTCTGCACGGTGCGGCCGAGGGCCGCCAGTTCCCGTACGAGCGGGTCGTCGAGGACGGGGGCGTCGCGCAGTTCCGGCGGCACGGGCTGCGGCACCGGTCCGGCGTCGGGGCGCCGCGGGTCGGGGACGAGGCGTTCGGGCTTGGTGGCGACGACGCGCTCCAGCCGCTGCTCCGGGCCGCGCAGGAAGTAGTGGTCGACGCCGACCTTCTCCTGCACCACGCCTTCGCCCAGGCCCAGGCCCGCGGCGATCAGGGTGTCGGCGGCGCCCGTCCCCGGATCGCAGGTGAACATCACGAAGGAGCGTTCCGCCGGCACCATCCGCTGGACGCCGACGGCGACCGCGACGCCGCCGGTGCCGCCGGAGTCCACCGGCAGGCCGCGGGCGTGCCGGTAGAGCAGGGCCTCCGCGTTGTGCCCGGAGGCCCAGCAGGCCCGGACCCGGTCGACGAGCGCGGCGCGGCGCACCTGCAGGAAGCTGTCGCTGAGCCCCGCGAAGGGGTCCTCGGCGGAGTCCTCCCCGTGGACTCCCACGGTGCAGGCCCGTACGGCGGCCGGCGCGCCGGGGCCGATCACCTCGTCGAAGGCGGCGAGCAGCCGCCGTTCGGCCTCCGGCGGCAGGGGCGCGCCGGCGTACAGCTCGCGGATCCCGGCGGCCGCGGCCCGGACGGAGGCGGGGTCGGCGAAGTCCGTCGACCGCAGCAGGGCGTCGATGCGCGGGCGCAGCGGCCGGGTGAGGGCGCGGTGCCAGTCCGCGGGCAGGACGAAGAAGGCGGGCACGGTCAGTCCGGCCTCGCGCATCCGGGCGAGCCGCGCGAACTTGTACCCGCAGTCGTCGGCGGTCATCCGTTTCCCGTCCAGCAGCGGGACGAGGGCGTTGGGACGCCGGCGGGCGCGCCGGCCCCTGTCGTCGGTCACGGTCACGGTCACCACACCGCCGGGATCAGCCGCTTGCGGTGCCGGGCGTACGCGGCGTACCCGCGCAGGTCGGCCAAGGCCCGCTCCTCGGCGCGGATGCGCAGCACGACGGCGGGCAGCAGCAGCGCGAGGAACGCGGCCACGCTCAGCGGGTTGGCCAGGACCCCGACGAAGCCCGCGTGCGCCAGCACCATGCCGCTGTAGGCGGGGTGGCGCACCACCCGGTAGGGGCCGTCGGTCACGACCTCGTGGTCGCCGAGGGTGCGCACCTTGTGCGAGTAGAAGCGGCCGAGCCGGCGGATCGCGGCCAGGCGCAGCGCGGCACCGCAGACGAACACGGCCGTCGCGAACCACTGGCCGGGCCCCCAGCCCTGCCACCAGGGCGCCACGAAGAGGGCGGCGGCCACCACTGCGCCGCGGGCCGCCCCGTACCACTGCATGGTGCCGCGGTCGTCGCCGCCGCCGGCCCGCGGGGCGGCACGGAAGGTGACGCGCAGTTCGAGGAGGGTCCACAGCAGGTAGAGGCCGATCACCACGGCCTGGGCGCGGTGCCGGGGCTCGGACCAGTGGCCGCCCTCCCGGATCAGGGCCCAGCCCAGGGCCACCAGTCCGGCGGCGAACAGAGCGGGCGGGAAGAGACTCTCTAGGCGGGGGCGGCGCTCGTGCCGCGGCGGGGGTGCCGGGCGGGTGCCCGTCCCGGCATCCGGGGTCACCGGGTGCCTCCCGCGGAGGCGCCGCGCAGCCTGCGGTACGCGGCGGGGGACATCGCGTACCCGCTGAAGCGGGCCTCGCCGACCGGACCGCCGCTCGCGCTGAACCGGACGCGGACGTCACCGCCGCAGACCGGGGGCAGGGAGTCCGTCCACAGCCGGACCCGCTCGGCGCGGCGTACGGGACGGGCGGTGGCGGCGCGCAGCGAGGCCACGACGTAGCGGCGGTCGAAGTCCACCCGGCGTGACTGGTGGCCCAGCAGCGTCACGAACTGCCGTGCCGCCTCGGTGAGTTCGGTCAGCGATCGCAGCTCCACGCCGGTTCCGCGGGAGCGGGCGCGCAGATGGTGACCGCGGGGCGGGGAGAGCAACTCGGCGCTGTAGCCGCCGGGGCCGTGGTTGCGGTAGCCGGCGAGCAGGACGTTCTCGGGCCGGTGGCGGTGGACCAGTTCGGGGGCGACCATGGTGTCCCGGCGCGGCCCCCGGTCCTCGCCGGCCCGCGGTCCGGGCAGTCCCACGGCGCCCGGGCTCCCCGGGGCCGGGACGGCCACCGCGTGGATCCGTCCGTCGCAGACCGCGCGGTCCTGCTGCAGGCAGTGGACGCGCCACCCGCCGGGCGTCCCGGGCAGGGCACGTGCGGTGATCTCCACGGGGAGGTGCTTCTCGGTGAAGCGGCCGAACTCCAGCTCCAGTGCGTGGACCCGCCAGGCGGGACGGGAGTCCGCGTCCGCCCCGGCGATGCGCTCGACGAGTTCGGTGGCCCCGTCGATCAGCAGGGCCGCGGGCAGGTGGTCGAGGGGGTGGTCGAAGAAGAAGGGGTCCTGTTCGACCGTCCGCAGGCGGGCGGTCCAGGTCACCGCGGCGTCGCCGCCGCGGTGGGTGGCGCGCTCGTCCGTGGGTGCTTGTAAGACTGGCATCGGACAACAACTCCGTTGGTCTTCCCGGCGTTTCACCGTGCATGGGCAGGTTCGGTCGATCGGACCAGTTGTGTGTTGCGCGCTGGAGTCGACGCTACTACCCGTGGGTAATAACTCTCGGCGGGCCGGTCGGGGCGGGTGGATTCCGGCCACGGCCCGGCTCCGGCGTTACCGGGGGTCCGCCGTCGCGGTCACCGGGCGGACGGCGGCACGGGGTGCCGCGGGGCCCTGGGGCGTGCGAGGGTCAGCGTTTGCTGTTGCGAACAAAGTTGGCGTGATCCGGGTCCTCGAACAGGACCGAATTCCCCGGGGATTTCCCTTTCGTTCGCCGCGGCGGGTGTTCGCGCCGTGACGTGCGGTGAGGCCGAGTCCTCCGGGAGTCAGTTCCCGGGTGCGGTCCAGGCGTTCGGCCCGAGCCGGTCGATGATCGTACGGAGCTGCTCCCGGTCGAGCTCGTAGATCGTCTCGCCCGCCCTCGGGTCGCGTGCGTGGAGGGTGTGGAACAACGGCCCCCCGTGGGCGCCGATCTGGACCAGGGTGGCCGAGGCCCCCCGGACGGCGCGCTCGGTACCGGGCGGCGCGGTGAGGTCGACCCGCCCGACGACCCCCGGGGTCACCCACACCGGCACCGACTCCAGGTGCCCGGACAGCTGGAGGTGGAAGTGGCCGCACAGGATCAGCCGCACGTCCGTACCGCGGATCGCGTCGGCCAGCTCGCCGGCGTTCCGCAGTCCCAGCGCGTGCTGCACCTCGACGTCGAGCGCGATCGGCGGATGGTGCAGCACCAGCACACTGCCCATGGGGGCCGGGGTGGCCAGGACCTCGCGCAGCCAGTCGAGCTGGGCCCCGCCGAGCAGGCCGTACCCCATGCCCGGCACGAGCGAGTCCAGGGTGATGAAGCGGAAGCCGTCGACCAGGCTCACGGCCGCCCGCTCCCCGGCGGGCGAGGTGAGCATCGCCCGGGCGTGGTTGCCGCCCTCGGGGCGCAGGTGCCCGCTGCCCAGCGCCCGCGCGAAGGCGCGGCGCTCGTCGTGGTTGCCGGTGCTGTAGAACACCGGCGCCCGCCGCCGCAGGGCGAAGTCCCGGACGATGTCGCGCACGGAGATGTACGCGTCCAGCGACCCGTCGTCGGCGATGTCGCCGCTGATGACGATGACGTCGATGTCCGCGACCGGCTCCAGGTCGTTCAGCAGACCGCGCAGCGACTCCCTCGCGTTGACACCACCCGCCCTCGGCGCACCGAAGCGATCGAGATGGGTGTCGGAGAGATGCAGGATCCGCATTGCGCGTACGGTACTCGGCTCGCGGCGCGACGTCACCGATCATTGCGCCGCGCAACCGGACGGCGGCGCCGCGGAGCGGAACGGAGTTGCGGGGGGACGCGGCGGTTCGTGAGGCTTGGACCCGGCGACGGGAATCCGGAGAAGAGGGGGCCGCGCCATGGACCGTTCGTGGAAGCGCTTCGACTGGACGGCCACGGAGGTGCCGCAGGCGCCGCTCGACCACCGGCAACGGTTGCGGGCGGGCGTGCCGTTGACACTGCGGGCCGTCCAGGACGCGCGGGCCGTGCAGCGGCCGGTGTTCGACCCGGCGTTGCAGCAGTACCCCAACGCGTACCGTGCGGCCGACCCGCACTTCCCGGACGCCGGGGTGGAGGCGCGCTGGCTTGAGGCCCGCCGCCGGGCGACGGACCTCGTGCTCGCGGCCGTCGCGGACTCGCCGTGGGCGGAGCATCTGGTGCTGCGCGGCAGCAGGCTGCTGCGCGCCTGGTTCGGGGACGCCGCGCGGGAGCCCGGCGACCTGGACTTCGTCGTCGTTCCGCGGGAGTGGCGGATCGAGGAGCCGCGCACGACCGGGCTGTTCGAGGGCATCGCCCGCGCGGCCGGGCACGTCTCCGCGTCCGGGCCGGTACGGATCTCCGCCGCGGACGCGGTCGCGGAGGACATCTGGACGTACGACCGCGTGCCCGGGCGCCGGCTCGTCCTGCCCTGGACGGCGGACGGGCTGCCCGGCGGGATCGTCCAGCTCGACGTCGTCTTCAACGAGCGGCTGCCCACGCCGCCGGAGCGCTTCCCGCTCCCCGCCCTGTCGGCGGACGGCCCGCAGGCCGCGGTGCTCGGGGTCTCCCCGGAACTGTCGCTGGCGTGGAAGCTGATGTGGCTGGTCAGCGACAGGCATCCGCAGGGCAAGGACCTGTACGACGCGGTGCTGCTCGCCGAGTCCTGCCGGCTGCGGCCGGAGGTGCTGCGTGACGTCTTCCTCGACGCCGAGGGCTGGTACGCGCTGCACCCCGTCACCGCGGACGCGCTCGGGGACCTGGTGCCGGAGGTGGAGTGGCGGCACTTCGCGGCGGAGTACCCCCGGCTCGGCGGCGACGCGACCGCGTACGGCCGCCGCCTGACCACGGCCCTGGCCCCGACGTTCGACGCCGCCCCGCAGGGCGCCGCCCTGCGGGCCTGGTGGATGGCGCCCTGGCTCGCCGAGTACCGCGGCGTCCACGACCGCGAGGGCATGGCGGGTCTGCAGAAGCGGCTGGCCGCCGAGGTGGGTCCGCCGGTCGCCGTCGTCATCACCCGCCAGGTGCTCGGCCCCGGGCGGTGCAGCCCCGAGGACGCCCTCGCCATCATGCTGGCCGACCCGGCCTGGTCCCAGTGGGTCGAGATTTACGAGCGGCACCCGAAGTGGCGGCGTGAGCACCTGTCCGAACCGGGGGAGTGACGGCCGGCTCCCTACCCGGGGGCCGGTGGCCGGGGTAGGGCGCGTTGCGCGTCCGCGCTCTTGCCTGCGGCGGGCCGGGAGATCGGGGCCGGTTGGTGATCGCGGCCGCAGGCGGGTGCGGCTTCCGCCGTGACCGGTGAGGCCCGGCCCGCGGTGTGACGGGCGGTGGGCCGGGGCGAGGAGCGCCGCGAGGGTTGCCCATCAGGCGGCCGGGAACCGGAACCGGTCGATGACCGCGGCGGCAATGGCCGCGGGCGGGTGCGGCGGCCTGCGTGAGGTGCCGCACCCGCCCGAGGGTGTCCGTCAGCCGCGGGCGCCGGACGCCACGGGTTCGGCTTCCGCCGGGGCCGGCGCGGTCGCGGCCGCGGCGTGGCGGGCGGTGGCGCGGTGGACCGGGACGAGGAGCGCGGCCAGGGCCGCCGCCAGGCAGAGCACCGACAGCAGGCTGAACGCGTGGGTGTAGCCGGAGGCGTAGGGCAGGCCGGAGGGCTGGAGCCGGCTGGTGACCAGCACGCTGGTGACCGCGGCGCCGATGGAACCGCCGATCGTGCGGATGTTGGCGTTCATGCCGCTCGCGGCGCCGGTCTGCTCGGCCGGGACGCTGCGCACGATCAGGTTGGCCATCGAGGCGAAGGCGAGGCCGATGCCGAGGCCGAAGACGCCGGCCGCGAAGGCCACCTGCCACTGCTGGTCGTGCCAGGCGGCGAGGAAGCCGCAGGCCACCGCGCCCAGCGCGGCACCCGCCGTGAGCAGGCGCTTCGCGCCGACCACGGGCTCCAGGCGGCCGCTGAGGACGCCGGAGAGGAACATCGCCACCAGCATCGGCAGCATCAGCAGCCCGGCCCCCGTCACGCTGGCGCCGAAGCCGTATCCCGCGGCGCTCGGGGTCTGGGCGAAGCCGGGGAGGAAGGACCAGATCGAGTACATGCCCGCGCCGAAGAGGAGACCAGCGGCGTTGGTGGTCCACACGGCGCGCAGCCGCATGATGCGCAGGTCGATCAGGGGGTGGCGGGAACGGGCCTCGGCCGTCAGCCACAGGGCGAACAGGACGACCGCGGCGGCGAACAGGACGAGGGCGCGGCCGGAGGTCCAGCCCCATTGGGTGGCCTGGCTGAGCGGCAGCAGCAGGGCCACGAGCCAGCCCGACAGGAGGACGGCGCCGAGCCAGTTGACGCGTCCCTCGGCCCGGCTCGGGGACTCGGGCACGTAACGGAAGGCGATCAGCGCGGTGATCGCGACGACGCCGACGGGCAGCCAGAACAGCCAGCGGTAGTCGAGCGCCGAGACGATCGGGCCGGCCGCCACGATGCCGACGCCGCCGCCCGCGGCGATGACGGCGGACAGGTTGCTGATGCTCGGGCCCACCTCGCTCGCGGTGAACTCGTCCCGGATGATCCCGAAGGACAGCGGGAACAGTGCGCCGCCGATGCCCTGGATGACGCGGGCGATGATCAGTACGCCGATGGACGGCGCGAGCGCGGCGAGCAGGCAGCCGAGCGTCAGGACCACCAGGACGGCGACGAGGGTGCGCTTCTTGCCGACCAGGTCGCCGACCCGGCCGAGGATGGGGGTGAAGACCGAGGCCGACAGCAGGTAGGCCGTCATCACCCAGGTCGCGGTGGACTGCGAGGTGTGCAGGGCGTGCTGGACGGTCGGCAGGGCCGGCGCGATCAGCGACTGGAGCATGGAGAACACGCCCGCACCGGTCGCGAGGACCGCGAAGGTGAGGCGGGTGGACTTGCGTGGCATGGAAAGCCTCTCCGATTCCGAACGGGGGCGTGGCCGGGACCGTCCGGCCGTGGTCGTACGGGCCGCGTGGGCAGCCTGGGGACGGCGACCGGGCGCGGCGGCCGCCGGGGAAAGCCTGGGAACAGTCGGGGGACGGGCGATGCGCCGACGCAGGGCCCGTGGAAGGGGTCACGCCGGGGCGCGTACGCCTGACCGCCGCGTGCCGGGCACGCGGCGACGGGAACGACACCCCGACTGGTAAAGTGGAGGTATGCCTCCACTGTAGCGGAGGCTACCCTCCACTTCAAACTTCCGGTCAGGAGGCAGCAGTGACGGCCGACACGTTCCCCGTCAGCGCGATCGTCGCGTCCCAGCGCCCGCACCGCAGGGACGCGGCGCGCAACTACGACGCCCTGCTCGCGGCCGCCCGCGAGGCCTTCGCCGAGAACGGCGCCGAGGCCTCGCTGGAGGACATCGCCCGTCGCGCGGGCGTGGGCATCGCCACCCTCTACCGGAACTTCCCCACGCGGCGGCACCTCTTCGAGTCCGTCTACGCGGACGAGGTCAACGACCTGTGCCGGGTCGCCCAGGAGGTCGCCGACCGCGAGCCGTGGGAGGCGCTCACCTCCTGGCTGGGCCGCTTCGTCGACTACACCGTGACCAAGCGCGCCATCCGCGAGGCCCTCAACAACGAGTCCGACGTCTTCCTGGCCTGCCGCGACTCCATGTTCCAGGCCGGCGGCCCGCTCTTCGACCGCGCCCAGCAGGCCGGCGAGGCACGCGCCGACATCTCCTTCGACGACCTGCTCCGCATGGTCTCCGGCATCTCCGCGACGCACTTCGCGGACGACGCCCAGCGCGACCGCATCCTCTCCGTCGCCCTCGACGGCGTCCGCGTCCGCCGCTGAACCGCGGCGGACGCGCCGCAGGCGCCGGTCAGCCGCCCGGTCGCGGCGCGGCGTAGGCGCGGACGGCCACCCGCCGGTCCGGGCCCCACCGCTGCTCGACGGTGGCCAGCAGCGTCCATCCCAGCCGCTCGTACAGGGCGGCCGCGGCCGTGTCCGACGCGACGACGTCGAGCACCGGGTGCAGTCCGCGCAGCCGCGCCTCCTCGACGGCCGCGGCCATCAGCAGGGCCCCGATGCCGTGGCCGCGGGCCCCCGGCGCGACGAACAGCCGGCCCACGACCGCGGCCGGTCCGGCGGCCACGCCCTCGCGCGCGCTCCACAGCCCCGGCGCGGCGTCGCTCCCGCTGCCCGCCCCGAGGCCGACGTGACCCACGACGACACCGTCCGACTCGGCGACCCACGCGGCGAGGGATGCCGCCCCGGAGATCCACGCGGCCGGTGCGGCGGGCCAGTCGACCGGGTAGCCGTCCCGGTCGTGGACCGCGGCGAGCACCCGCACGCACGCGTCGAGGTCGCCCTCCTCCCGCCGCCGGACCCGGATCGCCGCACCTGCCGTCGCCTCGTCCACCCGGGAATGCAACCACAGGTCGCCTGTCGCGCGGGCAACGGGAAACCGCCCGGAAACCCCTGGGCGGTGGCGGCCGGGTCGCCCGGGAGTGGCACGGCGAGATCAAGACAAGTGCCCGCCGTGACGCGGGCGGCGGCTCCCCGGCGCGGGCAATCCACCCCATTCCCGGAGGACTTCGTGCACACGACCCGCACGCGAACCCACGCCCTGCGTGGACCCGCTTCGGCCGCGCGTCACTTCGACATGCGGGCCTCAATGCCGTCGAGCAGGAAGTCGAGGCCGATTCGGAAGGTGTGGTCGGCGTCCAGGTGGGCGGCATCGCGCACCACCGTGGCCAGCGCGGGGAATCGGCCGGTGGCGAAGGTCCGCTCCAGATAGGGCCCGAGTGAGGCCTGCCAACGCGCCTCGTCCATCCCGGTGGCCCGCTCCGCGCGCCGCTCGGCGACCTCACGGCGCACCGCGCCGATCGCGTACGCGTTGACCGCGGCGACCACCGGCATGACGGCGTCCACGTCGACCCCGCCCAGTGCGGCCACCACGGTCTCCCCACTGGCCAGCGCGTGCGGCCCGAGCTGGGGTCGGCCACCCAGGAGGTCGGCGAGCCATTCGTGCTCGTGGGCGGCGTGCCGGGTGGCTTCGGCAAGGGACCGGAGCACCTCCCGCCAGCCGTCCCCGGCCGGCCGGATCTCGGCGTGGACGGCGTCGACCATGAGGTCGAGCAACTCCTCCTTGCTCGCGATGTAGCCGTACAGCCGCATCGGACGGACGTCCAGTGCGGTGGCGACCTTGCGCAGCGACACCGCGTCCAGGCCCTCCGCGTCGGCCAGTTGGATCGCCGCCCGCACGATCCGCTCCCGGCTCAACGGGGCCGGCACAGGTCGATTCGGTGGCTCCGGCCTCTCCCACACCAACATGCCGCTCACCATACATCGCCTCGGACCGATACAGTGTATCGGTCAGTACGGTGTATCGAAGGAGAAGCGGCCATGACCATCGCCATCGTCGGAGCCGGCCTCGGCGGCCTGGCTCTCGCCCGTGTGCTGCACGTGAACGGCATGGATTGCGTCGTGTACGAACGAGAGTCGTCACGCGGTGCGCGCGGTCAGGGCGGCATACTCGACATCCACTCCGGCCAGCGGGCGCTGCGCGAGGCCGGTCTGATCGACCGGTTCCACGCGATCGCCCGTGGTGAAGGCCAGGACATGCGTCTTCTCGAGCCGGACGGCACCCTGCTGCTCCAGGAGGACACGCCCGACGACGCCCCGCTCGCGCGACCCGAGGTCGACCGCGCCGATCTGCGCGACCTGCTGCTGGATTCCCTCCCCGACGACGTGGTGCGCTGGGGGCACGCGTTCACGTCCGCCGACAACGGCCTGCTGCACTTCGCCGACGGCAGCAGCGCGACGTATGACCTGCTGGTCGGCGCGGACGGCGCGCAGTCCCGCGTCCGCCCGCTGCTCACCGACGCCCGCCCGGCGCACATAGGCCAGAACGTCGTCGAGGTCGGCATCCCCGACATCGACCGCACGCACCCCGACCTCGCGGCGATGGTCGGGCGCGGCAACTACTGGGTGCTCGGCAACGGACTGTCCCTGGCGGCGCAGCGCAACGGCGACGGCCGCGTCCGCATCGGCCTCAGTTTCTACAACACCCCCGAGGACTGGTTCGCCACCAGCGGGATCCCGTTCGACGACCCGGCCGCCGCGCGGGCGCGGCTGATCGACCTGCTCCCCGGCTGGGACCCGCGGTTCACCGCGCTGATCGCGGCCTGCGACGACACGGTCGTCCCGAGGTCGATCAGCACCCTCCCGGTCGGCCTGACCTGGCCGTCGACGCCGGACGTCACGCTGGTCGGCGATGCCGCGCACCTGATGCCGCCGGTGGGGGAGGGCGCCAACATGGCGCTGCTCGACGGCGCCCTGCTCGGTCTCGCGCTGGCCGCGCACCCGGACGACTTCCCCGCCGCCGTCAGGGAGTACGAGCGCGAGATGTTCGAACGCACCGGCGCTGCCGCCCGGATGTCCGCGGACATCCAGGAACTGCTGATGTCGCCGGACGCCGGCAAGAAGATGCTCGCGTTCTTCCAACCCGGCTGAACGCGACCGCATACGCGGTTGTACGGCCCGACCGCCCTCCGCGCGTTCGGACAGCGCCTCCCCGAGATCCGGCCGGTCCGGCGCGGCCGACCCCGCCCACCAGGGGTTCTCCGGCCGGGAGGCGAAGAGGAAACGGGAAACCCCTGGTGCCGGCGGTCCGTCAGGGGTCACCGTGAGGGCCGACACGCGACCGAGGGCGGCGCCGGGCGCCGCCCCGTCTTTGGGGGAAGACCGCATGAGAGCACGACGCTGGGGAGGCGGGCTGGTCGCCGCCGTGGTGACCGCCCTGCTCCTCGCGCTCGTCCCGGCCGCCGCCGCCCGCGCGGCCGGGACCGGGGAGCAGAACTGGTGCAGCCTGCAGGGCATCGCCTCCGACGAGGCGCACCGGGCCGCGGACGCGGCCTGCCAGGAGTGGCGCAACCGCACGCTGTACACCTGGGGCGGCGGGCACGGCCCCGCGCCCGGCGCCAGTTACGGCACCATCGACATCCACGACCTGGAAGAGACCTGGAACGACCCGTACACCCGCGGCTTCGACTGCTCGGGGTTCGTCCGCTGGGCCTGGTACAAGGCCGTCGGGTGGGACATCCTCGGCGGCGGCACCGCCAAGTCGATGTACCAGAGTGCCGGGCGCACCTACCAGGCGGTGCACGGCAGCGGGGGCGGCAAGCCGGCCGTCTCCGACCTGGAGCCGGGGGACATCGTGTTCACCGGGGTCGGCGGCACGGTTGACAGCATCAGCCACGTGATGCTCTACCTCGGCGGCGGCTACGTCGTGGAGGCGTACCAGTCGCAGCACCCCGTCCGGGTGATCGACATCAACGCGCGCATCGACAACAACCGCCTGGTCGGGGTGGCGCGCATGCCGCAGGGCAGCCCCTTCACGGAGCCGCCCGGCTACGACGGCAGCCTCCAGGTCACCTGGGGCACCGACGTGGCCGTACGGCAGCACCCCAACAAGGCGGCGGCACTGGTGACCCGGCTGTCCGGGCCGGACCTGGTGTACGCCACGTGCCAGCAGCACGGGGAGACCGTCACCGCCGAGGGCTACACCAACGACGCCTGGACGTACCTGTCCAACCGCGGCGGCTGGATCAGCAACATCTACCTGAGGGGGCCGGCCTGGCTGCCCGAGGTGCCCGCCTGCACCGGCTCCGCCTACGACCCGCAGACCGGTTCCGGGGGCGGCGGCGACATCTCGCAGGGCGGCGCCTACAGCACCTGGGGCACCGGCGTGGCGGTCCGCTCGGAACCGTCCACGACCACCGGCACCACGGTGGCCCGGCTGGCCGGCCCGACGAGCGTCGCCGTGAGCTGCCAGACGCACGCGCAGACCGTGACGTCCGAGGGGTACACCAACGACGCCTGGTCCTACCTGCCGCAGTACGGCGGCTGGGTCACCAACATCTACATGCGCGGCGACGCCTGGCTGGCCGGGGTCCCCGCCTGCGACGGCAAGGGCACCTCCACGCCGGCCGGGGCGAGCCCGTACGGCACATGGGGCACCGGCGTGGCGGTCCACGCCTACCCGGCCACCGGGTCCGCCGTGGTGGTCCGGCTCGCCGGTCCGACCAACGTCGCGGTGTCCTGCCAGAAGCACGCGGAGTCGGTGACGGCCGAGGGCTACACCAACGACGCCTGGTCGTACCTGCCGGAGTACCAGGGCTGGATCAGCAACATCTACATGCGCGGCGACGCCTGGCTGTCCGGTGTGCCGAGCTGCGGCGCCCCGGGCGGCGCGATCTGAGCGACCCCGGTCCGCCACGGCCGGCGTGGTCCCACCGCTCACGGGGGCGGTGGGGCCCGTCGGCCCGTGGCCATTTCTCGACCGTGCGCACCCCTTCGCCCGCGACCCTGGGAACCACGCCCCGCCCCGCGCACTCCTCACCTTCCGACGGGCACGCCGGTCAGGCGGCCGGGGACAGGGGACGGCGCCCTCCGCGCCGTACGCGGCGGGGACGGGATGGACCGGACACCACACAGGCCGACCGAGCCCTTCGGCCCGGCACTGCGCGAACTGCGCCTGGAGCGCGGCCTGTCGCTGTCGGCGCTGGCCCGGCGCACCCACTACAGCAAGGGGTACCTGAGCAAGATCGAGACGGGCGGCAAGCCGGTCAACGCCGACGTCGCCCGGCGCTGCGACGAGGCGCTGGAGGCCGGCGGGACACTGCTCGCCCTGCTGCCGCCCGAGTCCGGGCCGCGAAGTACCCGGCTGTCAGGGGCCGATGACGAGGCGTCGCCCTGCCCCTATCCCGGGCTGTCCGCCTACGGCACCGAGGACGCGGGGCGCTTCTTCGGCCGCGAACGCGCCGTCGCGGACCTGGTGGAACGCCTCGGACGACGGGCCGGCCAGGGCCCGCTGGCCGTGGTCGCCCCCTCCGGGGCCGGGAAGTCCTCGCTGCTGCGGGCCGGGCTGCTCCCCGCCCTGGCCGACGGCCCGTACGGCCGGTGGCCGGTCGCCTTCTGCACCCCCACCGCGCGGCCCCTGGACTCCCTCGGGCACGCGCTGGAGCAGGCCCTGGAGCCTGCCGCGGGCGGAACGCCGCAGGACCCGGGTGAACAGGGGCCGCCCTCCGCGCGTGCCGCCGTCCTCGTCGCCGCGCCGCGCGGAGGATGCGTCGTCGTGGTGGACCAGTTCGAGGAGACGTTCACGCTCTGCGAGGACGAGGCCGAGCGGCGCTCCTTCATCGCCGCCCTCACCGGGCTCGCCGCGACCGGTGACGCCCTCGTCGTCCTCGGGATCCGGGCCGACGTCACCGGACGCTGCCTGGAGTACCCCGCGCTGGTCCCCGTCATCAGCGACGGGCTGTTCGCGCTGGGCGCGATGAGCCCGGACGAGCTGCGCGAATGCATCGTGCGCCCGGCGCGCGAGGAGGGCACCGAGCTCGAACCGGGACTGGTGGAGGTCCTGCTGCGGGACCTGGGCGCTGCGGAGTCGCCGGACTCCCCGGGGCACCCGGCGGGTGCCGTCCGGCCCGGCGGCGACCCCGGCGCGCTGCCGTTGCTCGCGCACGCCCTGATGGCCACCTGGCGGCAGCGCACGAGCCGCACCATGACCGTCCAGGGCTACCTCGCAGCGGGCGGCATCCACGGCTCCGTCGCCACCGCCGCCGAGGCGCTGTTCACCGCCCTGTCCCCGGCCGAGCAACTGGCCGCCCGCAGGATGCTGCTGCGGCTGGTCCGTGTCGGCGAGGACAACGAGCAGTCGCGGCGCCCCCGCGACACCGCCGACCTGCTGGACGGGCTGCCGGACACCGCCGCGGCCCGCACCGCGCTCGACTCCTTCGTCGCCGCGCGCCTGCTGACCGTCGGCACCGACCACGTCGAGATCGTCCACGAGGCGCTGCTGCGGGCCTGGCCGCGCCTGCGCACCTGGATCCACGCCGCCCGCGCCGACCTCCTGCTGCACCAGCAACTCGCCGCGGCCGCCCGCGAATGGGAACGCGAGGGCCGCGACCCCGCGCTGCTCCACCGCGGCGCACGACTGGCCGCCGCCCGCGAGTGGGCCGCGGGCCCCGGCCGTCGCGACGGCGAACTCAGCCCCGTGGAGGCGGACTTCCTCGCCGCGGCCGCCCACGAGGAGGACCTGCGGCGCACCCTCGTACGGCGCCGGGCCCGGCAGCAGCGGACCGGGCTGGTCGTGCTCGCCGTCCTGCTGGTGCTGGCGGTACTGGCGGGCGGCGTCGCCGTCGAGCAGCGCCTCGGCGCCGACCGGCAGCGCGCCACGGCGCTCTCCCAGGCGATGGCCGCCCGCTCCGCCGAACTGGCCGCCGGGCGGCCGGAGGCCGCGATGCTGCTGGCCGAGGCCGCCTACCGCACCGCCCCCACCACCGAGGCCCGCAGCGCCCTGCTCAGCACGCAGGCCAACGCCTTCGCCGGGCGGCTGACCGGCCACACGGCCGCCGTGAACGCCGTGGTGTTCTCCCCGGACGGCCGGCTGCTGGCGTCGGCGGGCTCCGACCGGACGGTACGGCTGTGGGACGTCGCCGGACGGACCGCGGCGGGCGTCCTCACCGGCCACCGCGGGCCCGTCCGGTCGGTCGCCTTCTCGCCGGACGGCCGGCTGCTCGCCTCGGCGAGCTCCGACGGCACCCTGCGGCTGTGGTCCGTACCGGAGCGCCGGACGGTCGCCGTGCTGACCGAACATCAAGGACCCGTACGCGCCGTGGCATTCGCACCCGACGGCCGCACGCTGGCCTCGGCCGGAGCCGACGGCACCGTACGGCTGTGGGACGCCGCGACCGGACGCCGGAAGGCCGTCCTCACCGGGCACACCGACGAGGTCCTCGCGCTGGCCTACCGCCCCGGCGGCCGGACGCTCGCCTCCGCGGGCGCCGACCGCACGGTGCGCCTGTGGGACACCCGGACCCGCCGGAGCACGACCGTGCTGCGCGACCACAGCGGCGACGTGCTCGCCCTCGCCTTCAGCCCGGACGGACGCACCCTCGCCAGCGGCGGCGCCGACCGCACCGTGCGCCTGCGGGACGTCGCCGCGCCGCGCCGCACCACCACCCTCGCCGGGCACGACGACGACGTGAACGGGCTCGCCTTCGGGCCCGGCGGCCACACGGTCGTCTCCGCGGGCGGCGACGGCACCGTCATCCGCTGGGACGTCCACACCCACCTGCCCGTCGAGACCCTCACCGGCCACACCGACTACGTGCTGTCCGTCGCCGTGGCCGCCCACGGCGACCTCCTCGCCACCGCGGGCTTCGACCGCACCGTCGTCCTGTGGGACCTCAGCCGCAGCACGCTGGGCGCCTCACCCGTCACCGAGGTGTGGAAGGCCGCCTACGCCCCCGACGGGCGCACCCTGGCCTCGGCCGGCGGCGACGGCACCGTACGGGTCTGGGACATGGCGCGCCACGCCCCCGCGTCCACCCTCACCGGGCACAGCGGCCCCGTCTACGACGTCGCCTTCAGCCCCGACGGCCGGCTGCTCGCCTCCGCGGGCGCCGACCGCACCGTACGGCTGTGGGACACCCGGACCCGGCGGAGCCGCGCCATATTGCGCGGCCACGACGGCGCCGTCTTCGCGCTCGCCTTCAGCCCCGACGGGCACACCCTCGCGACCGGCGGCGCCGACCGCACGGTGCGCCTGTGGGACACCGCGACCGGGCGCCGCGCGGCCACCCTCACCGGGCACACCGACTTCGTGAACTGCCTCGCCTTCAGCCGCGACGGCCGACTGCTGGCCAGCGGCAGCGACGACCTGACGCTCCGCCTGTGGCATCCCGCGACGGGGCGCCGCGCGGCCGTCCTGACCGGTCACACCGGTTCCGTGCGCGGCGTCGCCTTCGCCCCGGACGGCCGGACCCTCGCCAGCGGCGGCAACGACGGCACCGTCCGCCTGTGGGACGTCCCGCGGGCCCGCGCCGCAGGGGTCCTCACCAGCCACACCGGGTCCGTCCGGGGCGTCGCCTTCTCACCCGACGGCCGCACCCTCGCCAGCAGCGGCAACGACCGCACCGTACGGCTGTGGGACCCGGCGGCACGGAGCCTGACCGCCACCCTCACCGGGCACACCCGCGCCGCGTGGAGCGTCGCCTTCAGCCCCGACGGCGCGACCGTGGCCAGCGCCGGCAATGACGGCACCATCCGCCTCTGGGACCCGGACGTCCGCCACCGCACCGCCGTGCTCTGTCGCCTCGCCGGCCCCTCCGTCCCGGCCCGCTGGCGGCACCTGCTGCCCGGCTACGCCTGGCCGGGCGCCTGCGGTTCGTCCAGCGGCTGAGCTCCGGGTGACTCCCGAGGGCCGGCCTCCCGGCATGAGGCGGCCCAACCGGCAGGTGGGCCTTTCCGGTTCGTCCTGGCCCGTCACGGCGGCGGCGCGGGCCGCGTGGCTCCCGGTCGGCGCACGCCGTCCAGGCTGCGGACCGTGTCCGTGCGGAGTGGTCGTACCGGCACGCTGCTCCCCGCGTCTGTGGCGGTGAAGCCGGGGGAAGGGTTCCGCCGGGCCGGGACCCGGACGGAGCATGCGTGCGGGTGCCGGTGGCGGTGGGGGCCTGACCGTCCTGGGCCCGCCGCAACGGCGGTGGCGCGGGGGCGAAGCCTGCGTCCGAGGGGCCCGCGCAGCGGGCCCTGATGGCCTTCCGTCAGGTAGCGCGCGGCCCGTGGCGGCACAACTCCGCAGGGCGCGTGAAGCCCGCTCGATCCGCACCCGTCGCCGGGCGGTACCGGTCCTCGACCGAGTGCACGGGTCGCGCACGCCCTCTCGTACCGCTGCTCACGGTCCGCACGCGCCGATGTCGTGGCACCGGTAACCGTCGGGGGCGCGACGATGCGGCGGCAGCGGGGACGGTTCAGGCCTCCCCGGAAAAACCCGGTGCCCCCGTCGCGTCCCGCTCACTACACTCGCGTTGATCGCGCGCCGCCCGACACCGTGGCGCGCTCCGTGACGAACGAAGGGAGCCCGGCCGTGCGTTGCCGCACCGCAGCCGTCGTGCCCCCGTCACGCCACGAGGTGATCCTGGTGTCTTCGCAGGCCCGGTGCCCGCTGCGCGGCCGGCACCGGAAGTCCGCGACGACCATCTGACCCCCTGCACCGGCGCAGCCGGGGCCGACGGCCGGGTACGCCCTGCCGCACACGGGGGCATCGCGGGAATCGCGCCGCCCACTGTTCGGATCACCCGAAAGGCCACCGGGCCATGCGCACCGTCAATCCGCTGACCGCCGTCCGCAACCTGGGCATCCTCGCCCACGTCGACGCGGGCAAGACCACCGTCACCGAACGGATCCTCTACCTCACCGGCGCCACCCACAAGCGCGGCGAGGTACACGACGGCACGACCGTCACCGACTTCGACCCGCAGGAGCGCGACCGCGGCATCACCATCTTCGCCGCCGCCGTGAGCTGCGACTGGGACGGCCACCGGCTCAACCTGATCGACACCCCGGGCCACGTCGACTTCTCCGACGAGGTGGAGCGCTCCCTGCGCGTCCTGGACGGTGCGGTCGCCGTCTTCGACGCCGTCGCGGGCGTGGAGCCGCAGAGCGAGTCGGTGTGGCGGCGGGCCGACCGGCACGGCGTGCCGCGGATCGCGTTCGTCAACAAGCTGGACCGCGCCGGCGCCGACCTCGACGCCGCCGTCGGTTCGCTGCGCGAGCGGCTGCACACCGTGCCGCTCGTCGTCCAGCTGCCGATCGGGCGTGAGGACGGCTTCACGGGCGTCGTGGACCTGCTGCGCATGCGCGCCCTGGTGTGGGCCGACGGCCACGGCACGTACGCCGAGGGCCCGGTGCCGGAGGACTTGCGCGAGGAGGCGCTGCGGCGCCGCCGTGTGCTGGAGGAGACGGTGGCGGAGCTGCACGCGGCCGCGTTCGAGGAGTTCTGCGAACGGTCGGTGCTGACGGAGGCGACGCTGCGCTCCGCGCTGCGCGACCTGACGCTGTCGGGCGACGGCGTCGTGGTGCTGTGCGGCTCGGCGTACCGCAACCGCGGGATCGAACCGCTCCTGGAGGCCGTCGTCGACTACCTGCCGTCGCCGCTGGACGTCCCGGCGGTGCGCCAGGCGGCCGACCCTGCGGCGCCGTTCGCGGCGCTGGTGTTCAAGGTGAACGTCACCGCCACCGGGCGGCTGACCTACCTGCGGGTGTACGAGGGGACGATCAGGAAGGGGGACGCCGTGCTGGACACGCGCGCCGGACGCACCGAGCGGATCGGCCGGATCCTGCGGGTGCAGGCCGACCGGCACGTCGACGTCGACGCCGCGGTCGCCGGGGACATCGTCGCGGTGGTCGGGGTCAAGTCCGCCGCCGCGGGCGCGACCCTGTGCGCCCCGGGGGCACCCCTGGTCCTCGAACCGCCGTCCGTGGCCGAGCCCGTCGTCTTCGTCGCGGTCGAGGCCGCCCGCAACACCGACACCGACCGCCTGGCCGTGGCCCTGGCCCGGCTGGCCGAGGAGGACCCCTCGCTGGCCGTGCGGACCGACCCCGAGACGGGGCAGACCGTCCTGTCCGGCATGGGCGAACTGCACCTGGAGGTAGCGGTGGAGAAGATCCGCCGAGAGCGGGGGCTGGACGTCCGCGTCGGACGGCCGCAGGTCGCCTACCGGGAGACGCTCGTGCGCGGCGTGTCGGGGCTGGTCTTCCGGCACGTCAAACAGGAGGGCGGTGCGGGGCAGTTCGCGCACGTCGTCCTGGACGTCGAGCCGTACGGGGAGGCCGCGTTCGCGTTCGTCTCGACGGTCGTCGGCGGGCGGGTGCCGAAGGAGTTCGTCCGCGCGGTCGAGGCCGGCTGCCGGGACGCCCTCGCCGAGGGCCCCCTCGGCGGCCACCCCGTCACGGGCGTGCGGGTCACCCTGACCGACGGCGCCACGCACTCCCGCGACTCCTCCGAGACGGCCTTCCGCACCGCGGGCCGCCTCGGGCTGCGGGAGGCGCTGCGCAGCGGCGTCATGGCCCTGCTCGAACCGGTCGTCGAGCTCACGGTCACCGTCCCCGACGCCGCCGTGGGCACCGTCCTCGGCGACCTCGCCGCTCGCCGTGGCCGCGTCACGGGCTCGACGACGCGCTCCGGCACGGCGGTCGTCACGGCGACGGTGCCGCTGGCCGAACTGTTCGGCTACGCGACCCGCCTGCGCAGCCGTACGCAGGGCCGCGGCACCTTCACCGCCCGCCCCGCCGGGTACGCCCCGGCCCCCGCGGGCAGGGTGACCCGGTAGCGGGCGCGCCCGGCCCCGCCCCCACGTCCGTGTGGGGGTGGGGCCGGACCGCGTCCGGTCTGCTCACCCCTCCGCCATGAGGGCCTCGTTGACGGCCGCCACGCGCGCGTGGAGCGGGCCCTCGCGCACGATGTCGTCCCCGAGCCCCCGGCGGTGCGGCGCCACGTCGATGACGGTGACCAGGGTGTCGCCGAACCCGATCACCGCCCACCAGTCCTGTCCGGCCGCCCGGACACGCCACGTCGCCTTGACCCACCTCCCGGTGTCGGTCCGCACCTCCGCGGAGACCAGCTCCCAGGTCGCGGGGTCGAAGGCGAGGAGCGCCTCGACGGGTGCTCCGCGGCGCTCCAGGCGCTCGGTCACGTGCGGACCGCGCGCGGTGAGCCGTACGGGCTCGCGCAGCACGTGCCGCACCCGTGCGAAGAGCGCCGCGGGGCCGGTGGCCACGTGGAAGCGGGCGGTGTCGAAGCGTGGTGCCAAGGGGGAGTCCTCACCGGGAACGCCGCGACCGCCGGAGGGCGATGGGCATCGTGACCAGGAAGGATACCGGCGCACCCGCCTGCGGCGCGTCCGGCCGCGGCGACCTTGGCGGGATCGGGCCGCCGGGGTGGGGGCCGTATGCGGACGGCGTCGCCGCTGCGGCAGGATGTGTCACCTCGCGCCTGGACAATGCCTGTTCGGCGCGACTCTCTCGAGCATCCCCCGAACGTCCCCGAACGATGAGGCGACCAGTGACGACACACCACCCCCCGCGCCCCGTGCGTGAATCCGTACGCACGTGGGGAGGCGACCGGTGAACCGCGCCCTCACGCTGCACGACCTGATCGTCGCCGGTGCCGCGATCGCCGCCGGTGCCCTGGCGGGGCTGCTGCTGCGGCTGGCCCTGAAGTGGCTGGGCGAGCGGGCCAGGTCGACGAGGTGGGGCGGTGACGACATCGTCGTCGCCGCCCTGCGCACCGTCGTGCCGTGGGCCGCGCTGGCGTCGGGCGCCTGGGTGGCCGCCGCGGCGCTGCCACTGACCCGCATCGTCGACCGGACCGTCAACCAGGTGCTCGTGGCGGTGCTGATCCTGGCGGCCACGGTCGCCGCGGGCCGCATGGTCGCCGAGACGGTCCGGTCGCTGGCGCTGGCCCGGTCCGGGGTCGCGGCCTCCGCGACGATCTTCGTCAACATCACCCGTGTCGTCGTGCTGGGGATGGGCTTCCTGGTCCTGCTGCAGACCCTGGGCATCTCCGTCACGCCCCTGATCACCGCCCTCGGCGTCGGCGGTCTCGCCGTCGCCCTGGCCCTGCAGGACACCCTCGCCAACCTCTTCGCGGGCGTCCACATCCTTGCGTCCAAGACCGTGCAGCCCGGGGACTACATACGCCTCAGCAGCGGCGAGGAGGGCTACGTCGTCGACATCAACTGGCGCAACACCGTGGTGCGCCAGCTGTCGGACAACCTGGTGATCATCCCCAACGCCAAGCTCGCGAGCGCGATCGCCACCAACTTCCACCAGCCCGAGCAGCAGATGTCGCTCATCGTCCAGGCGGGCGTGGGCTACGGCAACGACCTCGAGCACGTGGAGCGGGTGACCATCGAGGTCGCGGGCGAGGTCATGGCCCACGTCGAGGGCGGCATCCCCGAGCACGAGACGGTCGTCCGCTTCCACACCTTCGGCGAGTCGCGGATCGACTTCTCGGTGATCCTGCGGACGTCGGAGTACGGGGAGCAGTACCGGATCAAGCACGAGTTCATCAAGCGCCTTCACCGCCGCTACCAGGAGGAGGGCATCGAGATCTCCTTCCCGACGCGGAACGTGGTGCTGCGTCAGGAGCAGCCCGACGCGATAACGCTGCCGCACCAGCGCACGGTCCCGGCGCCGGACCCCACCCCCGGCGGCTGACGGCCGCCCGCCGGGCACGCACTTCGGTGCGTGCCCGGCGGACTTCCTCCCCCTAAGACAGGACGGGCCGATGTACATCCTCCACCTCGTCGACCGGCCCTGCGACGAAGCGGTGGCCGCTGCCCTGGCGCGGGTCTTCGGCGTGCCGACGAGCGAGGTCGACATCGCCGCCGACGGCGTGATCGAGCGCAACTGGGAGGCGCTGGTGTCGTGCACCACCGGGGAGCGGTTCGGTGACGTGGCGCTCGCGCTGGACATCTACGTCATGGCCGCCGCTGCGGACCGGCCCGCCGAGCACACCCTGGCCGCCGAGCTCGCGGCGCTGCTGGGCACGGCCGTGTTCTTCTCGGCGGAGGGCGTCCGGCCCAGTGCCTGCTGGGTCGCGACCCCGAACGGAGCCGTGGCGCGGGCCAGGGCGGGCGACACCGACGAGCCGGGCGAATTCATCGTGGCCGCGGTGGAGGCGCCGGTGGCCCCACTGCCGCACGTTCGGGTCATGCGCATCCCGGAAGCCGTCTGGGACCTGGAGGTGGCCACTCCCATCGCCGACGCCTTCCGGGAGCGGCCGGCGGGGGAGTGGGAGTGGCGTGCGGGCGACCGCCTGGCGGCGTGGGAGATGCTCGTCCGGATGATGGCCGACGGGTGGCGGCCCGCGGGATGGTGCCCGGCCGACCTCTACGGCTGGCGCCTTGAGGCCCGCGACGAACTCGCGGAAGCCGCAGCCGCGCTGCCGTCGGAGGCCGCGGAACCGCTCCGGAACGCGCCGGCCGAGCTGGACCGGCTGTTCGTGGCGCACACCGTCGAGGACCCGGAACACCTCCTCGCCCGGGAGATCGCGGCCGGCGGCGACACGGGCGGGCGGAACTGGTGGTGGTACCGGCGGCCGGAGCCGCTGCCCTGGGACGAAAGCCTGCGGCCCCGTCACCAGCCGGGGTAGCGGTCCCGCCAGTGGGGGTCCCAGCCCGGTACGTACTCGCTGCCGCTCGGGCCGTCGAGGTTCTCGGCGACGAGGTCGCGGGCCAGGGTGTCGACGACCCACACCAGTTCGTGGCGGCTCACCACGTCCACCGGGAAGGCCTCGAAGCCGTGCGCCGCGCCGAGGAAGGCGCCGGTCACGGTGGCGACGGACTCGCCCTCCGGCGAGGCGGCCGCGAAGCGCAGCGCCGCGACGAGGTCCGCGCGGTCCGGGAAGGACGCGGCGGCGTAGAGGCCGCCCAGGAGCGCCGAGGGCGCGGTGGCGTCGGGGGCGAGCCGGGCGAGGCGGGCCGGGTCGGCGGGGTGTGCGACGACCCCGTCCAACACGGCCCGCAGACGGGCGTGTTCGTCATCGGTGATGACCGCGGCCCGCTCGGAGGCCCGCAGCGCCGTCAGGCCGCCTTCGAGGGCGCCTCGTATGTCCTCCCCGGCCAGGAGGTGCCGGGCCAGGACCGTCGCATGGGACGTGGCGGCCTGCGCGCCGGGGTCCCCATGGGTGAGCGCGGCGACGTCGCGGGCGTGCGCGTCCCAGCTCTTGACCGCCGCCGGCTCGCCGAGGGCGGCGATGGGCAGGGTGCGGCCGAGCGCGTGCCAGCCGCGGCTGGTCGTCGTGGGCTTGTCCACGGTGCCCTGCTCCGGCCGGGACAGCGCCTTGACGGTCGCCGGCGCCGCACCGCGCCGCTCCGCCAGCACGGGGATCCCGGCCAGCCAGCCGGAGGGCCAGCCCGCGCCCGTCCACGTGCCCCAGTGCTCGGTCAGCCGGTCGCGGTCGATGCCCTGGATCGCGGCCCAGCGGCAGTACGCGTGCCAGAGCACGGACGGGGGATGGCAGATGCCCTTGTGGCTTCCGCGGACCAGGGCGCGGATGGAGCCCTCGACGGTGAAGCAGGCCAACTGGGTGCAGACGCCGGCGCGCAGCGGCCCCGTGCCGGGCAGCGTGCCGCGTGCCGCCCCCGTGGTCTCGCCGAGGGCCAGCCCGATGAGCATGCCGCGCACGCGCGAGGTGGTGCGTCCGCGATCGGCTTTGTCCCGGTCCTCGTTCGCTGGGCTCAAGACGGCGTCCCTTCCTCGGATTCCGGCAGGTGGCAGGGGCCAGACCCTATCGGGAGCGCCAAAGGCGACGGAGTAGTTGAGCGTGGCCGAGTAGGTGGCGGCGCCGAGGGCGCGGAAATCGAGATGGCCTCGCGGCTATGCGAGCCGATGCTCCTGGCCCTCGGTGTCCTCGCGGTCCGCGGGCGCGCGCGTCAAGCGGTGATGCAGCACAGCGGCCCGGCTCCCCTCGGTGGGGTTCCGGGCCGCTGTGCTGCGCCGTGGCGCGTGTCGGCCGAAGTGCAGCGGCTACCACCAGATGACGACGTATCCGGGGCCGCCGTTCTCGCCGCCGGCGTCCGGGCCGACGCCGCGTGCGCCGCCTGAGCCGCCGATGCCTGCACCCGGCGGCGCCGGCTGGATGATGCCGTCCACTGCCGGACGGCCTCCCTGGGCACCGGGCCCACCCGGGGCGACGCCCGAGCCGTCTCCGCCGTTGGCGCCTTGTCGGACTGTGCCCTGGCCAGGACAGAAGGCCGTGCCGCCAGCGCCACCGTTGAGGTGTGACCCGAATACGCCGCCGTTGGCAGTCACGACGTCGCCGAGGCCGTTGTCCACCGTGCTGGGTGTGCCCAGATCGCCGGGGAAGGACGGGGGTGCGCCCGAGCCTCCCGTGCCGACGTCCACCGCGACTGGTGTGCCCGGCTGGACGGGAAGGACGCACCAAGCGAAGCCTCCGGCGCCGCCACCGGATCCACTGTTGTTAACGTCGCCTCCACCACCGCCCCCGCC
>NZ_JARAVO010000122.1:0-26696 GCF_033792805.1 Streptomyces sp. PA03-1a | reverse complement strand
CAGCCCGGCTGGGCGGTCAAATGCGCCCCCGGCGGCCCCAACGACTACGTCTACGTCATCGTGCAGCCCGTCGGCTGGCAACCCCTGGCCGAACTCATCGGCCACCCCGAACTCGCCGACGACCCCGAATGGGCCACCCCCGAAGCCCGGCTGCCCAAACTCGCCAAGATGTTCCAGCTCATCGAGGAATGGACCACCACCCTGCCCAAATGGCAGGTCCTGGAAGAACTCAACACCCACAACATCCCGTGCGGGCCCATCCTGTCCACCAAGGAGATCATCGACGACGCCAGCCTCAAGGCCAACGACATCGTCGTCGAAGTCGACCACCCCGAACGCGGCACCTACACCACCGTCGGCAACCCCCTCAAACTCTCCGACTCACCCACCACCATCCACCGCTCACCCCTCCTCGGCGAACACAACCACGACATCTACACCACCGAACTCGGCCTCTCCGCCGAGGAGCTGGGCGTGTTGCGGACCGGCGGGGTGATCTGACCGATGGCGCACGCCAGGCGGCGCGAGGACGTACGGTCGCACACCACAGAGCAGCCGGTGGCGGTGCTGGGCACCGCCCACCGGTGGGCCGGGGCAGCCGGGCTGCCTTGACCCGACGCACCACCCGTGACGGGGCCGGGCGCGCGTGAACCGCGCGGACCGGGCCCGCCGCGCAGCACGAAAAGAGCACGGGGGCCGGCACGGGTCGGTCTCCACGGAGACCGACCCGTGCCGGCCCCAGGTCCAGGGGGCGCTGGCCAGACTCTTTCGAGGCAGGGGAATCATGACAATGGCGTCAACGACATCGACGTCCCAACCACCCGTCACCTATCGAGAGGTGACCGACCACAACGGCCGGGTGTTCCGCGTCGGCGAGTCCGACATGGACATCATGGGCCGGAAGCGCAAGTGGATGGTCATCCTGCCGTGGGTAGGCATGATGGGCATCAGTTCGGCGGAGTACGCGTTCGCGTCCGCCGAGGACACGCTCCACACCGCGCACTCGTGGAGCAGCCTGCACATCTTCTGGATGCTCGGGGTCTGGGTGTTCTTCCAGGCCGCGGTGGCCTTCCCGGCGGGCAAGCTCCGCGAGTCCGGGAAGCTGCCGGCGCGCTACGCGATGATGTGCGGCGCCCTGGGCACCTTCCTGGGCTACCTGTCGCTGGCGTACGCACCGCACGTCGTCGTCGCGTACATCGGCTTCGGCATGTTCAGCGGCATGGGCGCCGGCATGGTCTACGCGACCTGCGTCAACATGGTCGGCAAGTGGTACCCGGAGCGGAAGGGGGGCAAGACCGGCTTCGTCAACGGCGGCTTCGCCTACGGCTCGGTGCCGTTCGTCTTCCTCTTCACCGGCTACATGGACCTGACCAACTTCCGCTGGGTGCTGGTCTCGGTCGGTGTCTTCCTCGCGGCGACCGTCGCGGTGGCGGGGTACTTCTTCAAGGACCCGCCGAAGAACTGGTGGCCGGCCGACGTCGACCCGCTGAAGGTGCCCGACGACCCGCGGGCCCGGCGTGCCATGGAGAAGAACCCGCCCGCCGTCCGGCAGTACACCCCCGCCGAGGCGTGGCGGACCGGCCGGGTCGCACTGATGTGGTTCTGCCTGCTGTGCACCTCGGGCGTGAACATCTTCGGCATCGCCTTCCAGGTCGACATCGGTGAGGAGGCGGGCTTCGCCGGCGGGATCGTGGCCACGGCCATGTCCCTGAAGGCGATCGTCAACGGCACGGGCCGCGGCGTCATCGGCTGGCTGTCCGACCGCTACGGGCGCAAGCAGTGCCTGATCTTCGTCTGCCTCGTCCTCGGCCTCGCGCAGTACGGCATCCTGTGGTCGGCGGACATCAAGAACCTGCCGCTGTTCCTGATCTTCTCGTCCATCTCCGGGTTCGGCGGCGGCGCGATCTTCCCGATGTTCGCGGCGATGACGGCCGACTACTTCGGTGAGAACAACAACGCGTCCAACTACGGCCTGGTCTACAGCTCCAAGCTGGTCTCGGGTCTGCTCGGCTCCGGCATGGGTGCCTTCGTCGTCAGCCACTGGGGCCACAGCGGGGCGTTCACCCTCGCGGGTTCGATCTCGCTGTTTGCCGGCTTCGTCGCGCTCTTCCTCACCCCGCCGGGACGTCCGAGGAAGAAGGACATCGAGCCCAATCCGCAGCCCATCAGCAGGGAGGCGATCTGACGTGACCGCCGGAGAGCACCCGGGGCTCCGGCACGGCACCTCGTGCCCGACGACCGGGTGTCCCTCCCGTCCGCCGCGGCGTCCCCGGACCACCCCCGTGTCGTAGGGGGCCGTGCCGGAATGACGTGGGCCTCAGCCGTGGGACGCCACGGCTGGGGCCCACGCGGCTGTCCGTCAGCCCGAGCGGTCGGCGGCGATCGCCTTGTGGTGCCGGATGACCTCTTCCACGATGAACTTCAGGAACTTCTCCGCGAAGGCCGGGTCGAGGTGCGCCTCCTCGGCCATCCGGCGCAGCCGGGCGATCTGCTCCGCCTCGCGCCCGGGATCGGCGGGCGGCATGTTGTGCGCCGCCTTGAGCTCACCCACCTGTTGGGTGGCCTTGAAGCGTTCCGCGAGGAGGTGCACCAGGGCCGCGTCCAGGTTGTCGATGCTGCCGCGCAGGTGGCGCAGCCGCTCCAGGGCGGCTGTGTCGTCCGCGTGTCCGTCGTCCATCCGCCCAGCCTAACCAGCGGGACGCCGATCAGTCGGTACGTCCCGTCGCGGCGACGGTGACGCCGAGGCCGATCATCGCGAGGCCGCCCGCACCGCCGACCAGTGACAGGCGGCGCGGGGAACGGGCGAACCACGAACGGGCCGCGGCGGCGACCAGGCCCATGGTGCTGTCCGAGACGAGGGCGATCGCGTTGAAGACCAGTCCGAGCAGCAGCATCTGCACGGTGACGTGACCGGCCGGGCGGTCGACGAACTGCGGCAGCACCGCCGCGTAGAACACCATCGTCTTGGGGTTCGAGACCCCGACCACGAAGCCCTCGCCGAGCGTGCGCAGCGCGCCGCGCGCCGCCCCCGCGTCCCCGGACACCATGGCCAGGGCCCCGCGGTGCCGCAGCGCCTTGACCCCCAGGTACACCAGGTAGGCGGCGCCGGCGAGCTTGAGGGCCGCGAACAGCAGCGCCGAGCGCTCCACCACGGGGCCGACGCCGAGGGCGACCGCGACCACCAGGACGTAGGAGCCGAGCGTGTTGCCGGCGACGGAGGTCAGCGCGACACGACGCCCGTGGGCGAGCGCGCGGCCGATGACGAAGAGGACGCTGGGGCCGGGGATCACCACGAGCACCAGAGATACCAGGGCGAATGCCGCGAGTCGGTCGATGGACACCATGCCCGGAGGCTAATCGGGTATATCTTCCGGCGCACCGCATTAAGCGCGGGGTCTAAGGAGGCGGGATCGATCATGGGCGAGCCGCAGGGCGAGCAGCTGGAGGCCGTACGGGCCCGGCGGGAGGAATTGCGCGGGAGGTACCTGCGGGAACCGGCGGAACGACCGGCGACGCGGGCGGCGGGGGTGCACCACGTCGCGTTCATCTGCCGCGACGTCGAGGAGACCGTCCGCTTCTACCAGGAGTTCCTGGGCTTCCCGCTGGTGGAGCTGGTGGAGAACCGGGACTACGCGGGCTCCAGCCACTTCTTCTTCGACATCGGCCACGACAACCTGCTGGGGTTCTTCGACTTCCCCGGCCACGAGCACCCCGAGCAGCACGAGACGATCGGCGGACTGCAGCACCTGGCGCTGTCGGTGACCGGCGAGCAGTTCACCGAGGCGAAGCGCCGGCTGGACGAGGCCGGGGTGGAGTACCTCGGGCCGGACCGCGGCGTGGAGGACAGCCTCTACATCCGCGATCCCAACGGGGTCAACGTGGAGCTGTACCGCGAGGACCTCGGCCACTTCGACGGCAAGCCGCTGCTCTGAGCCCGCGGGGCCCGGCGGGGCGGGGCGGGGTCAGTCCTCGTGGGAGCGCTGGTGGTACGAGGTCCTGGTGTGCTCGGTGTGGGCGCGCATGACCTGCTGGGCGCGCTCCCCGTCGCGGTCGGCGATCGCCGCGATCAGCTCGCGGTGCTCGACCCACGACTGCATGCCGCGCTGCCGGGCCACCGGGGTGTAGTACCAGCGCACGCGCCGCTCGACCTGCCGGGCGAGTTCGGCGAGCACCGCGTTCCCGGCCAGTTCCATGACGCAGGCGTGGAGGGCGGCGTTCGCCGCGACGACCGCGTCGACGTCGTCGGCGGCGACGGCCGCCTCGCCCGTCTCGCACAGCCCGTCCAGCCGCTCCAGGCCCTTGGTGGTGGCGTTGGCCGCGGCGAGGCGGGCCGCCTCCGTCTCCAGCAGGGCGCG
This sequence comes from Streptomyces sp. PA03-1a, assembly GCF_033792805.1. Classification (NCBI taxonomy): domain Bacteria; kingdom Bacillati; phylum Actinomycetota; class Actinomycetes; order Kitasatosporales; family Streptomycetaceae; genus Streptomyces; species Streptomyces sp. PA03-1a. The sequence continues at coordinate 22,341 of NZ_JARAVO010000122.1, read as the reverse complement.
GACGACCAGGAGTTGGTCGGCCTCCTCGTCGGTGGGCTCGTGGACGAAGGCCCCCTGGGCCGGGCGCAGGTCCACCCACCCCTCGGTGTTGAGCCGTTGCAGGGCCTCGCGCACCGGTTGGCGGGAGACGCCGAGGTGGCCGGCGAGTTCGGTCTCCACCAGGTGCTGGCCGGGGGTGAGCGAGCGGGTGATGATCAGCTCGAGCAGCGCTTCGTACACCTGCTCACGCAGGGGCCCCGGACGCTGGAGCTTGGGCACGGATCCCTGCGACAGCCCGCTGGACAGCATCGAGGCCCCAACCTTTCCCGGGGATGATTGGCTTTCGTCTACAGTCTACGCGCGCAGGACCCCGGCGCGGACACCGCACCCAAGCGTGACGCGCTTCACACCGGTGGCGCGGCGCCCGCTATGCGGCGCCGGTGAGCTGGGAGGTCTTCAGGACGACCAGGGTCACCAGCACCAGCAGCACCGCCGCCATCCCGGCCGCCTGCCACAAGGCGCGGTGCCTGCGGGGCGCGTGGGCCAGGACGAGGCCGACCGCACCTCCGGTGAGCAGGCCGCCGAGGTGGCCCTGCCAGGAGGTCACGGCGGCGGAGACCGCCATCCAGACCAGCAGGCCGATGAGGAGCTGACGCCCGCCGACCGGGTCGTGGTGGAGGCGCTTGCTGAGGACGAAGTAGGCCGCGCCCAGGCCGAAGATCGCGCCGGAGGCACCGACGGCGCCGGTGTGCGGGGCGATCAGGTACACCAGCACGGAACCGCCGAGGGCGGAGAGCAGGTAGAGCCCGACGAAGCGGATCCGGCCCAGTTGGGCCTCGACGGCCGGGCCGAGGGTCCACAGCGAGTACATGTTGAACAGGATGTGCAGGATCCCGAAGGTGCCCTGGCCCGGCGGCTGGTGGAGGAAGGCCGAGGTGATCAGCCGGTACCACTCGCCGTGGGCGATGCCGACGGCCTCGAAGCCGGGGTACGCCGAGCCGTCGTACACGTACGCCACGCCGTCGGGGCCCAACAGCCCCTGCCCCAGGGCGTCGAAGCGCGCGACGAGGTCGGAGCGCACCAGTTCGCCGAGGTAGGCGACGACGTTCAGGGCGATCAGGATCTGCGTCACCACCGGCGTGCCCGAGGTCGCCACGCGGCCGCCGAAGACGGTGCGCGCCTGGCGGACGCTCCTGCCGCCCTCCTTCACGCACTCCGGGCAGTGGTGGCCGACCGCCGCCTCGCGCATGCAGTCGGGGCAGATGGAGCGGTCGCAGCGCGTGCAGCGCACGTACGTCTCGCGCTTGGGATGCCGGTAGCAGGTGGTGACCGGCGGCTCGGTGCCCTGATCGGTGTCCGTGGTGCTCACGAGCGCAAGGCCCCCCATGCGGCGTACGGGACGTGGAGTCGCACGTTTGTACCCAGCCCGGGCACGGTGCGTCAAACCACTCCGCTCTGCGCCTCCATGCGCAGGCCGGATGCGCGGTCGGCGAGAACGACGGTGACCACGGTGAGGTCGGCGGCGTCGTTGCCGCCGGGACGCATGGAGATGAGGTCGGCCATGGTGACTCCCGGGCAGATGGCACCGTCCGGCAGTTCGACGACGAGCCGGAGGACGTCGTCCTGCGTCACGCGGACGGTGCCGGTCGCGGGAGGGGCCTGGCCGGCCCCGTACATCTCCTCGTCGATCCGGGCGGTGAGGCCGCGGGCGCCGGCGAGGAGGCCGCCGCCGCGCCCGGCGTGCACCTGCACCGTGACCGCGCCGACCAGCGGGGTCCGCAGCGTCAGCGGGCGCCGGTCCGGTCCCGGCGAGACGGTGAGGCGCACCTTGAAGGTCGGCCTGCCCTTCATCCGGGGCAGGTTGTCCGCGCCATAGCTCCCGATGACCATGGCGCGTGTCACGCCGGGCTCGCCGACCTGCCGCGCGGCGCCCTTGCCGCACTCCCCCGGCCGGGAGACCGCCGCCGCCTCCCGTCGCGGGCCGTTCCCCCAGGCCAGTTGGGCGACCAGCAGGGCCGCGGCGGCCAGCGGGACGCCGATGCGCCACCACGTCCCCCGGCCCACCGAGAACGGGTCCCCGGCCACCGCACACCTCCTCGCCCGGCCGCGTCCGTCCGCGGCCGTCGTACGCCGATGCTATTTCGGGGCTCCGGCCGGTCCCCTACCGTGATGCCGTGACGAGCGACGCATCCGCCGCGGGGATACCGGAGTTGGTGCTGCGAGGGGGCGGCGCGACCGCCCGTCTGCGGGCCGGCGAGGTACTGCTGGACGAGGGGACGGAGCGGCGGCGCATCCCGCCGGCCGCGATCGAGGAGGTCCGTGCCGCCGGGCGGCACGGCCGTACGGTGGAGATCGTCCTCACCGCGGCGCGAGGGCCCGCGAGGGTCCACGCACTGACGCACCACAGCGCCGAGGCGGTCGCGGCCTTCGCCGCCGCCGTCAACTCCGTGCTCCCGCCCCGCGACGCCGACGAGCCGCGGGAGGACGGCGGCACGCTCGTCGAGGTCCTGTCCGTGCCGCCCCCCGCGAAGGACGGGGCGAGACCTGACGACGGGGCGCCGGACGGCTTCTGGACCTACGCCCCGGGGGCCGGCGGCGCCCTGGCCTACCTCGCCGTGCTGGTCTGGCTGGCCGTCACCGGGGACGGCGCGGCCGTCGCGAAGTGGGCGCTGGGCGCCGCTCCCCTGCTGGCCGCCGGGGGCTTGCTCCACGGGGCATGGGGGTCCGCGCGGGACGCACGGATCCTGCGCCGGCGCGGCATCACGGTGGTCGCCACCTTCGACCGCAGGCAGCGGCACGGCGGCCGCGAACCCGTCTACCGTTTCACCGACCTCGAGGGCGTGCCCCGGGAGCACCTCGGCGAGGGCAACGACGTGGACGGCGACCCGCTGCGGGCGGAGATCACCTACGACCCGCGCAACCCCGAGCGGACGACGCGCACGTGGTCCGAGCCCGCGGGGCTGGCGGTCTTGTTCTGCGTCGCCGGGCTCTCGCTGCTCGCCGTGGGGCTGTACCTCGTCGTCGCCGCTTTCGTGGACCTGCCCTTCTCCCCGTGAACTCCCCTCGGCGGAACGGAACTCCCCTCCGCCGGAACGCCGGCCGGGACCGCCTTTACGACCCCTTGACCCCATGGAGACGAATACTGTACACAGTATTCGTCCGGGGCTGAGAACCCAGGGCCGGCGGACTCGTCGAGGTGATCTCGCCGCACGACGGCGCGGTCACCGTGGCAACCTCTGTATCAAGGGCCGATACGGCTTCCAGCACGTACAGAACCGGGACTGATCGACATGGGACGGGTCACCGAACGGCGTCGGGTACTGAGGATCAGGGACGGAGCGGTCGACCACCGGGCGGACACCCTGGTCGCGGAGGAGCCGCTGGAGATCCGGCTCAACGGCAAGCCACTCGCGATCACCATGCGCACCCCCGGGGACGACTTCGCCCTCGCGGCCGGCTTCCTGGTCAGCGAGGGCGTGCTCGGGAGCGCGGACGAACTGGCGAACATCGTGTACTGCGCGGGCGCGACCGTCGACGGGTCCAACACCTACAACGTCGTCGACGTACGTCTCGCCCCCGGCGTCCCCGTCCCCGACATCACGCTGGAGCGCAACGTCTACACGACGTCCTCCTGCGGCCTGTGCGGGAAGGCCAGCCTCGACGCCGTACGCACCACGGCCCGCTGGGCCATCGCCGACGCCTCGCCGCTGCGGCTCGAACCCGCGCTGCTGTCCGCGCTCCCCGACCGGCTGCGCGCCGCGCAGCGGGTCTTCGACCGGACCGGCGGACTGCACGCGGCCGCGCTCTTCACGTCCGAGGGCGAACTGCTCGACGTCCGCGAGGACGTGGGCCGCCACAACGCCGTGGACAAGCTCGTGGGCCGCGCCCTCCAGCAGGGCCTGCTGCCGCTGGCCGGGAAGATCCTGATGGTCTCGGGGCGGGCCTCGTTCGAACTCGCCCAGAAGGCCGTGATGGCCGGCATCCCGGTGCTCGCCGCCGTCTCGGCCCCGTCCTCCCTCGCCGTCGACCTCGCCGCCGAGTCCGGCCTCACGCTCGTCGGCTTCCTGCGGGGCACCTCCATGAACGTGTACGCGGGCGAAGAGCGGATCGCCCTGCCCGCGCCGACGGCCGGGCGGGTCTGACCCGTCCCAGCACGCGTACACGCGTGCGGGACCGGCCGGCGAGGTGCGCCCCCTGCGCCGGCCGGTCCCGCCGTATCCGAGGACCCGAGGTAGACACTGTCCACCTCGAGGTGGACACTGTCCACCATGACCACCGCTCCCCGCGCGCGCCTGCTCGACGCCGCCCTCGCCGTCCTGGACGACGACGGCGTCGAGGGGCTGACCCTGCGGGCCATTGCACGGCGCGCCAACGTGTCGCACGGGGCGCCGCTGAAGCACTTCCCGCACCGGGCGGCGCTGCTGTCGGCCGTGGCCACCGTGGGGTTCAGGGAACTCAACGTGCGCGCCGAGGCGGCCGTACGGGCGTGCCCCGAAGGCGCGCCGGCGGCCGCACGGCTGCGGGCCGGGGCCCGCGGCTACGTGGCGTACGCGCTGGGACGGCCGGCGATGTTCACCCTGATGTTCCGGCACGACCTGCTGGACCCCCGGGACAAGGAACTGGGCCGGGCCGGCATGTCGGCCTTCGACGACCACCTCCTCGTGCTCGTGCGCGCCGCGCAGGCGGAGGGCTGGCGGCCCGGCGCGGACACCCGGGCGCTCACCGGCGCCGTGTGGTCCGGGCTGCACGGTGTGGCGCAGCTGTGGCTGTGGGGCTCGCTGGCCCTGGGCACCGGCGCCGCGTCCATCGACGAAGCGCTCGACGCGCTGTTCACCTCGTTCGACCTCAAGGAACACTGACGATGCATGAGAAGTACGGATTCGACCGCGAGACGGCCGTCACGGCACGTCCGGGCGAGCCCTCGGTCTACGACGCCGAACTCCACGAGGGGTGGCGGATCGGCATGGGCGTCAACGGCGGGCTGCTGCTCGCCCTCGCCGGCCGGGCGCTCGCCGAGGAGCTGGGCGGCGACGGGCAGGGACACCGGGATCCGTTCTCGATCAGTGCCTACTACCTCTCGACGTCGCGCCCGGGCCCGGTGACCGCCCGCACGCAGACCCTGCGCCGCGGCCGCACCGTCTCGACCGGCATGGTGTCCCTGGAGCAGGAGGGCGAGGAACGGCTGCGGGCGGTGGCGACCTACGGCGATCTGAACGGCCACGACCACGCGGGCGACGTGCGCACCTCCGCCACTCCTCCGCAGATGCCGCCGCCGGAGAAGTGCGTGGGGACCGACGTGGCGCCGCCGGAGTTCCTGAAGATATCCCCGATGCTGGAGCGCATCGAGCTGCGGCTGGACCCGGACACCGCAGGCTGGGCGGTCGGCGCCCCCTCGGGCCGCGGCATGGTGCAGGGCTGGCTGCGGATGCCCGACGGCCGCGAGCCCGACCCGCTGATGCTGCTGCTCGCCGTGGACAGCCTGCCGCCGGTCAGCTTCGACCTCGGCGTCCCGGGCTGGGCCCCCACGCTGGAGCTGACCGCCCACGTCCGGGCCAGGCCCGAGCCGGGGTGGCTGCGGCTGAAGCACTCCACCCGGAACTTCGCGGACGGCTACATGGAGGAGGACGCCGAGGTCTGGGACTCGGCGGGCCGGCTCGTGGCCCAGTCCCGGCAGCTGGCGCGGGTGCGGCTGCCCGAGGGCGCCGCGTAGCGGCCGCGTGCCGCGGGCCGTGCCCTCCGGGGGCGGCCGTGCCGACCAAGGGGTGCGCCGTCAGTGCAACTGCGCCTGCCAGTCCTCGGGGACCTTGCCCGCGGGGCCCGGGGAGGGCTGGCCCTCCGGGCGCGAGTTCGGCGGGGACAGCGCGGGACCGTCGTAGTACTGCTCGGTCTCGACGTTCCAGAACCAGTCCTCACCGGGCTCGTAGCTGGTGATGAACGGGTGGCCCTCCTCGAGCGCGTGCCGCGTGGCGTGCTGGGAGGGCGAGGAGTCGCAGCAGCCGATGTGCCCGCACTGCGCGCAGCGGCGCAGGTGGAGCCACCAGCCCGGTCCCTGACCGGCACCGCAGTCGGCGCAGCCGGCGCCGCTCGGCTCGGACGTGGGGTCGATGCCGGGGATCGTGACGTCGTCCGCCATGGTGGACCCGCCTCCTTAACCGCGATCACGTTCTCCTGGCATGCTAACCGCCCTCACGTGCCGCCACCGGCCGAAGCGGGACGGCCCCCTCGCCCCCCCCGTGGGCCCCGGTCCGCGCGACACCTACCGCTTCCCGGGGCGCCTCAGGACGATGCGGGGATGCCGGACGATGGCCCGCAGGCGCCCCGCGTAGCCGGATCGGCGCAGCCACCACGGCAGCCGGCGCAGCGGCACGTACGCGAGGATGTCGTCATGCGCCTCGGTCCCGGGCGGCAGGCCGCGCAGCAGTTCCAGGCACCGGTCGTCGACGGTGCCGTGCAGACGGGCGACGTGGGCCAGGGCCACGACGCCCTGCCGGCGCAGTTCCTCATGCGGCGCCTCCAGCGCCCGGGCGACGCGCGGCAGGATCGCGGCGGCGTCCGGGTGGTTGAGCGCCAGCCCGATGACCGCCACGCCCACCAGCGGCTCCTCGCGCGCGAAGGCCGCGTCCACCTCCTCGGGCCGGTCGGTCCCGAGCAGCACAGCGGAGTCCGCCCAGTTCATGCCCCGCCCGGCCGCCGCCCGCCCGACGAGGAACTCCCCGCGCCCGGCGGCGTCCGGTTCCCCGCGCCGTGCCCCCTCCAGGTACGCCCAGACCCGCCCGGCCTCCGGACCCGCGTCGGCGGCGACCTTCCGCCACACCTGCGGCTCCGCCTCCATCAGGGCGGCGAACCTCCCGCCGAGCTCCCCCAGGTCGCACCGGCGCAGGAACGCCAGCCGTCGCGCGTCGGCGTCCGTGACGCGGCCGGAGGCGTAGCCGACGGCCAGTTCGCCGGGTTCCAGCGCGACCGCGAAGCGGACGAACTCGGCCGGTATGGGGACGGGGTCAGCAGTCACGAGCGCCGAGGCTAGTCCGTGGGGCGCAGTGCCGGAGCGCCGTTTTCTTCTGCCTCCGGCGACCGCCCGGCGCGACGGACACGGAGTGGGGCCGCGCCGGGTGCGTCGCGGCGCGTCAGCGACCGTCCGTCAGAACGCCGTCCAGGGCACGCGCCAGGCGGTCGAGCCACTCCGCGGCCGTGCCGGTGACATGGGGGTGGGCGGCGCGGAAGGTATCCCAGTCGACGGAGTGCGGGGCGACCTCGGTGAGGCGGGGTGCGGAGGCCGGGTGGCCGGGCTCGCGGCTCATCACCCGGCGCAGCAGGCGCGGGGAGAGGGCGGTGCCGGGCGCCTCGGCGAGAAGGACCGCGTCGTAGAGGTCCTTGCCCTGGGCGCGGCCCGCGGCGGCGGCGTCGGCCTGCAGCCACAGCAGCTTCCAGGCGAGGGAGAGTTCACGGCTCGCGGTGAGCACCACGGCCGGGGGCCCGCCGTCGCCGCGCGGCACGGCGGTCAGGACGGGCGGCTCGGGGAGCCGTTCGTCGCGGGCGAAGTCCAGGCGCACCTCGCCCGGGGGCAGGCCGTCCGCGTGCCAGGGGACGACCAGGCGCACGCCGGGCGTGTCGTACTCCGCGTAGGTCCAACTGCCGTCGTCGCGGGCGCCCTCCGGGTCGAGGCGTACGCCGGGGGCGGCGTCGGGGTGGGCCCGGACCAGTTCCAGCAGTTCGCCGGGCGGGCCGTCGGAGCCGTCGGAGCCGTCCGGTTCCGGGTCGGCGATCCAGTGCAGGCCCTCGGGCGGGACGTATGCCCGCTGCCCGCCGGTGCCGAACTCCTCGTCGGTCCAGATCTCGGGGCGGACGGCGCCGTCGGCGGCCTCCGGCCACTGCTGCACGGTGGCCCGCTCGTCGACGTACGGGTAGGGGTGGAGCGGGTCGATCGGCACCGCCAGGGAGGGCGGGACGATCCAGTCGAGGTCGGCCGGTTCGCGGGCGGCGGCGCCGACCCAGGCAGGCAGCACCATGCTGCCGCGCAACACGAGGTACTCGCCCAGCGGGGACCGCGCGACCAGGCCCAGCAGGTGGTCCAGGACGGCCCTCCGGGCGGCGGCCGCCGGGTCCCGCTCCGCGGGGGCGGTCACCGGGCCTGCGCCTCGTCGATCCAGCCGTCGTCGAGGGCGGGCCGGTCGTCGTGCACGACGAACTCCTCCTCGACCTCCACCGCCGTGAGGCCCGCCTGCGTGAGGTCCGCGAGGAGGCGGTCGAGCCGCTGCCGCGCCTCGGGGCGCCCGACGTCGCGGCAGCGCTGGGTGACGAAGCGTTCGTGGCCGCGGTCGCCGAGGTCACGGCGCGCGTTGCGGGAGACGTGGGCGGCGTGCCGCCCGGCGATCGCCCGGACCTCGTCCAGGCGGACGGGGTCGGTGATGACGAGCTTGACGTGGTGCTCGAAGTAGCAGCCGGGCGGCAGGGCACGGGCCTGCCCGCGGGTGCGCGGGACACCGGTGTTCCAGGGCGCGGCCTCGATCTTCACGCGCGCGACGCCGATCCCTTCGGCGCGCAGCCGTCCGGTCCACCGGGCGGCGGCGGCGCGCTGCGCGGGCAGGGCGCCGCGGCCGCGCACCGTCAGCATGGGCTGGTCGGGGGTGGCGCCCCGGTCGAGCACGATGCGGGTGTACTTGAGGCCGTTGCGCTCCGCCCAGTGGCGTATCCGCTCCTCGTCCCCGGGCCGCGGCGCCGGCACCGTGAAGTGGGTCTCGAAGTCTCCGGTGAAGTCCGTCGCCGGGGTCCCGGCTACCACGCCGGCCGGACCGGGCCGCCGGGGGCGAGCCGCCCCAGGTCCGCGGACAAGGCGCGCAGCCGGTCCTCGCCGAGCACGTCGGCCCAGGGGCGTACGGCGTCGGCGGCGGCCTGGTCGGCGGCGCGGGTGCAGGCCCGGCCGCGGTCGGTGAGGACGACGAGCCGGGCCCGCGCGTCGTCCGGGTGGGGGCGGCGTTCGGCGTAGCCCTTGGCCTCGAGTTCGTCGACGAGTTGCCCGGCCGCCTGGCGGGTCACCCCGAGGTGCGCGGCGAGTTCGGTGACGGTCGCGCCGCCGGCCGCCATCCGGGCGAAGGCGAAGCCGTGGGCGGGGCGCAGGTCGTCGAAGCCGCGGGCGACGACGCCGTCGTGGATGGCTGCGGTGAGGGCGCCGGCGGCGGCGAGCAGGTTGACGCCCAGGGCCATGGCCAGGGCCTCTTCGTCCTTCATGCGGCCACCTTGACACAGTGCGCAAGCAGCTTGAGCATATGGGCAAGCAACTTGCTCAAGTTGCTTGCCCATCGGGGAACAGGAGCCCGTATGCCCGTCGTCCGTTCCGCCGACGCCGTCGTCCACGACCTGCACGGCGTCCGCTTCGTCTCGTACGCCAGCACCGCCACCGGCAGCACCGAACTGTGCGCGTGGCGCGGTGAGGTACCGGCCGGGACCGCCGGTACCTCGCACACCATCAGCCGCGAGGAGGTCTTCCTCGTCCTGTCCGGCAGCCCGCGCCTGACCATCGACGGCGAGGCGTACGACCTGTCCCCCGGCGACGTCGCCACGGCGCCCGCCGGTTCCCGCCTGGCCCTGGAGAACCCGGGCGAGGGCCCCGCCTCCGTCTGGGTGACCACCGGCGTCGGTCTGGAGGCGGTGCTCGCCGACGGGTCGCGGATCAGCCCGCCCTGGGCCCGCTGAACCCGCCGGGCGCCCCGCGGGTCAGCGCGTCACTGCAGGTGGGCGGTGTCGTTCCAGAGGGTGATCGCGGGGTCGCCGTACTCCCAGCCGAGGACCGACAGCGAGGCCGGGGCCAGGCTCAGCACCATGCCGCGCATCGGGTCGAGCCGCAGCCAGCGGGCCGCCAGGGTGCGCAGGAAGTGGCCGTGGGCGAAGACGACCGCGTCGCTGTCCTCCTCCTTGGCCCAGGCCACCACCTCGTCCGCGCGGTTGGCGACCTGCCACGAGGTCTCGCCGCCGACGACACCGTCGCGCCAGATCACCCAGCCGGGGCGTTCCTCCCGGATCTCCGGCGACGTACGGCCCTCGTACTCGCCGTAGTCCCACTCCCGCAGCGCGTCCCAGGTCCGCGCCCGGTCGCCGAACCCGGCGAGTTCGCAGGTGTCGCGGGCCCGCTGGAGGGGGCTGGTGCGGACCCGGGCGCCGGGGAAGTCGTGCCAGGGGGCGCGGGCCAGGCGCTTGCCCAGCAGGCGCGCGGCCTCCCGGCCCTCCTCGGTGAGCGGGATGTCGGTCCTGCCGGTGTGCTGGCCGCTCTTGGACCACTCGGTCTGGCCGTGCCGCACGAGCACGAGGCGCGGAGCCATCAGGGGGCCACCTCCTTCTCGATGGCCTCGGTGTCGCCGCCGGCCGCGCACCCGGCCTCGCGGTCCGGGGCGAGGACGCCGATAGGCTGGATGAACATCGCCACTGTTGCCTGTGAGGTCACGTGGACAGTGTCCCTCCCGACCGGTGGGACGCACAAAACGGTGCCCGCGCCGCCCGGCGGGGCGCACCCGCGGGCCGGTCCGGCCGGCGCCACGACTCCCGGCAGGAGAAGAGGTCATGAACGCATCCGCCCCTCCGGCGCCGGAGCCGCTCGACGTGCGCTGGATCCACGGGTCGGCATCGGCCAAGCACAACACCGATCCCGACATCCAGGTGTTCGAGTACGACGAACGCACCTTCGTCCTGCGGCAGAACAAGGCGGTCCACTACGAGGCGCCGTTCCTCTTCCTGCTCTTCGGGGACGACCGCGCGGTGCTCCTGGACACCGGGGCCACGCCGGAGGAGGAGTTCTTCCCGCTGCGGGAGGTCGTGGACGAGCTGTTCGAACTGCGGCCGCCCGCCCTGCAGCGTCCCGGCTACGAGCTGCTCGTGCTGCACACCCACGCCCACGGCGACCACGTCGCCGGCGACGCGCAGTTCGCCGGCCGCCCGGACACGGTCGTGGTACCGGCGGACCGCGACGGCGCCTGGGACTTCCTCGGCTTCACCCAGGACCCCGACCGCGTGGCGCGCCTGGACCTCGGGGGGCGGGTCCTGGAGTGCCTTGCCACGCCCGGCCACCATGCCTCGGCCGTCACCTACTACGACCCGGCGACCGGTTTCCTGTTCACCGGCGACACGGTCTACCCGGGCCGGCTGTACGTCGAGGACTGGGCCGCCTTCCGGCGCACCCTCGACCGGCTGGTCGCCTTCGCCGGGGAGCGCCCGGTCACCCATGTGCTGGGCTGCCACATCGAGATGACCCGCGAGCCGGGCGTGGACTACCCCGTCCGCACCACCCACCAGCCCGACGAGCCGCCGCTGGAGATGACCGTCGACCAGCTCCGCGAGGTCCGGCGGGCCGTCGAGGAGATCGGCGACCGGCCGGGACGCCACGCCTACCCGGACTTCGTCATCTGCCGCGGGGACTGAGGGTTTTCGAACGTACGGCAGACTGTCCGGGTGTTCGCACTCGCCGTCGTGTCGACCGTCCTCCTGCTGCTGGAAGTCGTCCCCTCCGCGGTCGCCCAGCTCATCCGTGCGCGGCCCGGCCTGGAACGGCTCGACGAGCTGACCCGGCTGGGTGTCCTGGAGGGGCGGCGCCTGTGGGTGGTCACCCTGCTCGGCACACTGCACACGCTCGGCGCCGTCGCGGTCCTGGTGGGGCTGTGGCACCCTCCCGTCGGCGTGGCCGGAGCCGCGCTGGCGGCGGGGATCTTCGCCTGGGTGCTGCTGTGCCAGCTGCGCTCCGGTCACCGGGGGCGTGCCCTGGCCGCGTACGCGCTGTTCCTGGCGATGGCGGTGGCGGTCCTGGTGGTCGACGCCCTGCGCTGAGCGGGCACGCCGCCTCGGCGGGCCGGGCTCACCTCCGGCCGGCCACGACCTCCCGCGGCCGTGCGGTGGCGGCCGGGACGGCGGCGGGCGCGGCCGCCTCCGCCTGCCGGGCCCACCGCTTGGCGAGGACCGCGCACACCATCAGTTGCATCTGGTGGAAGAGCATCAGCGGCAGCACCATTAGCCCGGCCTGGGGCCCGAACAGCACGGAGGCCATGGGCAGTCCGGCCGCCAGGCTCTTCTTCGACCCGGCGAAGACGATGGTCACCCGGTCCGCGCGGGGGAAGCCGAGCCTGCGCGAGCCGTACGAGGTGACGGCGAGCATCGCGGCCAGCAGCAGGGCTTCGGCCAGCAGCAGCCCGAGCAGGCGCAGGGGCGTGACCTGGTGCCAGATGCCGCGCACCACGCCCTCGCTGAACGCGACGTAGACGACCAGCAGGATCGACCCCCGGTCGACCAGGCCGAGCACCTTCTTGTGACGGGTGACGAAGCCGCTGATCCAGCGGCGCAGCAGCTGACCCGCCACGAAGGGCGCCAGCAGCTGCAGCACGATGCCGAGCACCGCTTCCGCCGTGAAGCCCCCGCCGCTCCCCCCGAGCAGCAGCGCGGCCAGCAGCGGGGTGAGCACGAGCCCGGCGAGGCTGGAGAAGGAGCCGGCGCAGATGGCGGCGGCCACGTTGCCGCGGGCGACGGAGGTGAAGGCGATCGAGGACTGGATGGTCGAGGGCACCAGGCACAGGAAGAGCAGGCCGGTGTGGAGCTCGGGCGTCAGCAGGTACGGCACGAGTCCGCCGGAGGCCAGGCCGAGCAGCGGGAAGACGAGGAAGGTGGCGGCCAGGACGGTGCCGTGCAGGCGCCAGTGGCGCAGTCCGTCCATCGCCTCGCGGGTGGACAGGCGCACGCCGTAGAGGAAGAAGAGCAGCCCCACCGCTCCGGTGGACGCCCCGCCCGCGAGGTGGGCGCCGGCGCCTCTGGCGGGCAGCAGCGCCGCGAGGAGCACGGTGCCGAGGAGCGCCGCGATGTACGGGTCCACGGGGAGCCAGGACGGGTAACGCAGGCGGCGCATGGGCTTCCTCATCGGTGCTGGACGGGGCCCTCTCCAGGGTGCCCGGTGACCGGGAGATCGTAAATGACTTTGACCGCACTCACTGTCATCACGAATCGCGATGAGCGGCGGTAGGCTGGCACCGTGTTCGATCCGGTGCAGCTGCGGACCTTCGTCGCCGTCGTCCAGACGCTGAGCTTCACGCAGGCCGGCCGCAGGCTCGGCCTGCGCCAGTCGACGGTGAGCCAGCACGTGCGCAAGCTGGAGGAGGCCGCCGGCCGGCGGTTCTTCACCCGCGACACGCACAGCGTGGAACTGACCGAGGACGGCGAGGCCATGCTCGGCTTCGCCCGGACGATCCTGGAGGCCAACGAACGCGCCGCGGGCTGGTTCGCCGGCACCCGCCTGCGCGGCCGGCTGCGCCTGGGCGCCTCGGAGGACTTCGTCCTGACCCGGCTGCCCGAGATCCTGGAGCGCTTCCGGCGCGACCACCCCGAGGTGGACCTGGAGCTGACGGTGGAGCTGTCGGCCACCTTGCACCGGCAGCTGGCCGCCGGCCGGCTGGACGTGATGCTGGGCAAGCGCGCGGCCGGGGACAGCCACGGTCAACTGGTGTGGAGCGACCGGCTGGTGTGGATCGCCGGCGAGCGGTACCGCCCCGAGGCCCAGCGGCCCGTCCCGCTGATCCTCTACCCGGCCCCCGCGATCACCCGGGCGCGGGCGCTGGAGGTCATGGAGCGGCACGGCCGTGCGTGGCGCATCGCGTGCACCAGCGGCTCGCTGAGCGGTCTGGTCGCCGCGGCGCGGGCGGGGCTCGGGGTGATGGCGCACGCCGAGGGGCTGATCCCGCCCGGTCTGGTGCGGGTCCCGGCCCGCGCGGGGCTGCCGGAGCTCGGCGGCGTCGACTTCGTGCTGCTGCACGGCCGGCGGCGGCCCGCGGCGCAGGAGGCGGCGGACGCGCTCGCGGCGGCGATCCTCAGCGGATCCCTTCGGTCGTGATCTGCTTGACCAGGCGCAGCGACGGCACGGTCTCCACGTGCCGGACCCCGTCCAGGGCGCCGACGCACTCGCTCAGGTAGCGGTAGAGCTGCGGTGTGCTGCTGCAGATGACCACGGCGACGAGGTTGGACGATCCGGTGGTCGCCGCGACGTAGGCGGTCTCGGGGTGCGCGGCCAGCGCCTGCCCGACGGCGGACAGGGCGGAGGGGGCGGCCGTGATCCAGAGGATGGCGCGGGTGTCGTGGCCGATCCACGCCGTGTCGAGCTGCACGTCGGTGTAGAGCACGCCCGAGCCGCGCAGCTGCTCCAGCCGCCGCTTGGCCGCCGACTCCGACAGCCCGGTGGCGCGGTGCAGTTCGGGGTAGGAGGCGCGGCCGTCCCTGGCCAGGACGGCCAGCAGCGCCTCGTCGGTGGCGTCGAGGACGACCGTGCCGGACGGCGGCTCGGGCGGGGGCGGCTGCAGCGCGGCGACCTCCGCGTCGGAGAGCGCGCCGCGCTTGGCGAACCAGCCCAGGGCGCCGCCGTAGAAGGTGTGCAGGATGCTGTGGGCGCCGATCTCGACGATGCTCGGGGTGCGCGGCAGACGCCCGAGGAGCAGCGCGTCGTGCTCGTCGTGACTGCGCGGGCGCGTCACGCAGATCACCTCCGTGCCGCCCGACATCAGCGAGATCCAGGCGGTGTCGTCGCGCCGGGCCAGGGCCTTGGCCAGGGACTCGGCGGCCTCGGGGGTGCTGCGCAGCCGCAGCGCCCAGCGGGTGCGTCCGAGCAGTTCCTGCTCGGGGAGCCCGAGCACGCGCATCCCGAAGTCGCCGCGGAGCCTGCGGTAGCGGCGGGCCACGGTCTGGTCGGAGACGCCGAGGACGTCGGCGATCCGGCTGAAGGGGGCGCGCCCGTCGAGCTGCAGGGCGTGCAGCAGCCGCATGTCCAGCTCATCGAGCGTGTGGGAATCCATCGCTCTTCTCCTTCATTGTGTCGGATTCCAGCGGGATGGCGCCTGTGGCTGGAGGAAGCCCGGGTGTTCTCGCGATGGTACGGAGGACCCACCACGGAACGGAAGAACGGAACGGAGAAGGACATGCGCAAGTGGGGACCGCTGGTGGCGGTCTGCCTGGGCACCTTCATGCTGCTCATCGACGTGACGATCGTGATCGTCGCGCTGCCCGACATCGCGGACGCCCTGGACGCCTCGCTGTCCGACCTCCAGTGGATGATCGACATCTACGCGCTGGCACTGGCCGCCCTGCTGCTGGGAGCCGGCTCCGCGGCCGACGTGATCGGGCGGCGCCGAATGTACGTCGCGGGGACGGCCCTGTTCGCGGCGGCCTCCCTCGCGTGCGGACTCGCGCCCGGAGCGGGGGTCCTGGTGGCGATGCGCGCGGTGCAGGGGGTCGGCGCGACGGCGATGTTCGCCACGACGCTCTCCCTGCTCGGCGCGGCCTACCAGGGCCGCGACCGCTCGGTGGCGCTGGGCGTGTGGGGCGCGGTCAGCGGCGCGGCGGCGGCACTCGGGCCGGTGCTGGGCGGCCTGCTGACCCAGGCGCTGGACTGGCGCTGGATCTTCTACGTCAACCTGCCGGTGAGCGTCGTGGCGATCGCCCTGACGCTGCGGGTGGTGAAGGAGTCCCGGGGCCACGGCGGGGCCCGCATCGACTGGCCGGGCACGGCGTCCTTCACCGCCTTCGCCGGGCTGCTCACCTTCGCCGTGATCCGCGCGGACGAGGCCGGCTGGGCCTCGGGCCGCACGGCGTGGACGCTCGGCGGCGCCGTGGCGGCGCTGGTGGTGTTCGTGGTGGTCGAACGGCGCGCCGCGCAGCCGATGCTGGACCTGGCGCTGTTCCGCAACCCCTCCTTCACCGCGATCATGGTCGGCGCGCTGGCGCTCAGCGCGACGGCCTTCGGCTTCCTGCCGTACACCTCGCTGTGGCTGCAGACGCTGCTCGGCCTGAGCCCCGTCCGCGGCGGCCTGGTGCTGATACCCCTGGCACTGGCGGCGTTCGTGGCCTCGGCGGTGGGCGGCCGGTTCCTGCACGGGGCGCCGTACCGGCTG
Organism: Streptomyces sp. PA03-1a; assembly: GCF_033792805.1. NCBI lineage: Bacteria > Bacillati > Actinomycetota > Actinomycetes > Kitasatosporales > Streptomycetaceae > Streptomyces > Streptomyces sp. PA03-1a. The sequence continues at coordinate 6,463 of NZ_JARAVO010000122.1, read as the reverse complement.
GTGATCGGCGGCGGAATGGTCCTCATCGGGGCCGGCGCGCTGGCCCAGGCGGTGCTGGACGCCGGTTCCGGCTGGGCCGCGCTGACCGCGGGCCTGGTGGTGGCGGGCCTCGGCGTCGGGCTGGTCAATCCGGCGATCGCGGGCGCCGCGCTGGCCTCCGTGCCGCCGCGGCGGGCCGGCATGGCGGGCGGGGCGGTCAACACCTTCCGGCAGCTGGGGTACGCGCTCGGCGTCGCCGTGTTCGGCACCCTGCTCACCACGCGGATGGAGCACTCGCTGAGCGACGCCGGGGCCCCCGCCCCGCACGCGACGGCCCGCGCGCTCGCGGGCGGTGGAGCGCGGGAGCTGCTGGCCCGGGTCCCCTCCGGCCGGCGCGCGGCGGCCGACCACGCGCTGCACGCCGCCTTCACCTCGGGCCTGGACGCGGCGGCCCTGGCGGCCGGCGTCGCCGGCCTGCTGGCGGGTGCGGTCGTGCTCGTCCTGGTACGGGAGCGGCCGGGTGCGCCGGCGCCGGCCGCGGCATCCGAGCCTGTGGGGGCTGTAGAGCGGCCGTGATCCCCGCGGGGGGATTTGGTGGAGAGTCCGGGCGGGCCTCGGTCCGCCCGGAAACCGTCCTCCGGCGCCATGTTCCTTGCGGTAACCGGGAATCGGCTCGTCGCGAAGGTGTGAGGGAGCCAAGCGGGCCTTCACAGCCGATTGTCACGCCCCTCCCCTCCGCACGTGGTATCAGGTACGTTCTGTGACCGCCGAGGCGGTCGAGGAGCGACGTTGCGCGAGTTCACCATTCCCCCACTGGTGACGGCACCCCACGTCGGAGGTCTGGCGGACGCCGTGTTCGCCAATGCCGACGAGGAGCCGGACCGGATCGTGCTGAGCCGCCGCGCCGGAGCGGACGGCACGGACTGGGAGCACGTCACGGCCGCGCGCTTCCGCGACGAGGTCCTGGCAGTGGCCAAGGGCCTGCTGGCCCAGGGCATCCGCTTCGGCGACCGGGTCGGCCTGATGTCCCGCACCCGCTACGAGTGGACCGTGCTGGACTTCGCGCTGTGGGCGATCGGCGCCCAGCCCGTCCCGATCTACCCCACCTCGTCCTCGGACCAGGTCCGCTGGATGCTGCACGACTCCGAGGCGGTCGCCTGCGTCGTCGAGCACGAGGACCACGCGATGACGATCGGCGCGGTCATCGACGAACTCCCCCACCTGACCCGGCTGTGGCAGCTGGACTCCGACGCGCTGTCCGAACTGGCCCGGCACGGCCTGTCCGTCGACGACGACCTGGTCCACCAGTACCGCGAGGCGGTCACCCCCGAGGCCACCGCGACGATCATCTACACCTCGGGCACCACCGGCCGCCCCAAGGGATGCGTGATCACCCACGGCAACTTCATGGCCGAGAGCGACAACGTCGTCGCCCGGTACGAGCCCGTCTTCCACAGCAAGCGCGGCGACGAGGCGTCCACCCTGCTCTTCCTGCCGCTCGCCCACGTCTTCGGGCGCATGGTGGAGGTCGCGGCCGTCCGCGCGAAGGTCCGGCTGGGGCACCAGCCCAACCTGGCCGCGGCCGAGCTGCTGCCCGCGATGGCCTCGTTCCAGCCGACCTTCGTGCTCGCCGTCCCGTACGTCTTCGAGAAGGTCTTCCAGGGCGCCCGCCGCAAGGCCGAGGCGGGGGGCAAGCTCGGGCCCTTCGAGAAGGCGGTGGAAGTGGCGGTGCGGCACGCCGAGGCGACCGAGGCCCGGGCCTTCGGCACCGGTCCCGGCCCCAGCACCTCGCTGCGGATGCAGCACCAGCTGTACGAGAAGCTGGTCTACGGCAAGGTGCGCGCCGCCCTCGGCGGCAAGGTCCGGCACGCCTTCTCCGGCGGCTCGGCGATGGACCGGCAGCTGGGGCTCTTCTTCGACGGCGCGGGCGTGCGGATCTTCGAGGGGTACGGCCTCACCGAGACCACGGCCGCCGCGGTCGCCAACCCGCCCGAGCAGACACGTTTCGGCACCGTGGGCCTACCCATCCCGGGCACCACGGTGCACATCGCGGACGACGGCGAGATCTGGGTGTACGGCGACCAGGTCTTCAGCGAGTACCTCAACAACCCCAAGGCCACCGCGGAGGTCCTGCACGACGGCTGGCTCGCCACCGGCGACCTCGGCGCGCTCGACGAGGACGGCTACCTCACGATCACCGGGCGGAAGAAGGAGATCCTGGTGACCAGCGGCGGCAAGTCCGTCTCGCCGGTGATCCTGGAGGACCGCGTGCGGTCCCACCCGCTGGTCTCGCAGTGCGTCGTGGTCGGCAACGACCGGCCCTTCATCGGGGCGCTGATCACCCTCGATCCCGAGGGCGTCGGGCACTGGCTGACGATGCGGGCCAAGCCGCAGTTGCCGATCGCCAAGCTGATCCACGACGCCGACCTGGAGACGGAGATCCGGCGCGCGGTCGTCGCCGCCAACACGCTCGTCTCCCAGGCCGAGTCGATCCGCACCTTCCGCATCCTGGCCGGGCAGTTCTCCGAGGAGGGCGGGCTGCTCACGCCCTCGCTCAAGCTGAAGAGGAGGGCGATAGAGAAGGCGTACACCCGCGAGATCGACGCCCTCTACCACGCCTGAGGCGGGCGCCGGGGGCGACGGGGGCGCCGGGGAATGCCGCCGCTGCGGAGATCGTTGGAATGTGGATCAACGTTGAGTCCTCCTCCGACGACGTAAGGACGACCTGCTCGTGAGCACGGTTCCCGACATCACACTGAACAACGGCGTCACCATGCCCCAGCTCGGTTTCGGCGTCTGGCAGGTCCCGGACGACGAAGCCGCCACCGCGGTCGCCACGGCCCTGGAGGCCGGCTACCGCAGCATCGACACCGCCGCGCTCTACCGCAACGAACGCGGCACCGGCCGCGCCATCGCCGCCTCGGCCATCCCGCGCGAGGAACTGTTCGTCACCACCAAGCTGTGGAACACCGACCAGGGCCACGACAACGCCCTGCGCGCCTTCGACGCCTCCCTGGACAAGCTCGGCCTGGACTACGTGGACCTCTACCTGATCCACTGGCCCACCCCCGCCCGCGGCCTGTACGGGGAGACCTGGCGCGCCCTGGAGAAGATCCACGCCGACGGCCGCGCGAGGGCGATCGGCGTGTCGAACTTCCCGGTCGCCCAGCTGCAGCACCTGCTCGACGAGGGCGGCGTCGTACCCGCCCTCAACCAGATCGAGCTGCACCCCAACCTCCCCCAGAGCGAGCTGCGGGCCTTCCACGCGGGCCACGGGATCGCCACCGAGGCCTGGTCGCCGCTCGGCCAGGGCCGCGGCCTCCTCGACGAGCCGGCCCTCGCCGCCCTCGCCGCCAAGCACGGCAGGACTCCGGCCCAGGTCGTCCTGCGCTGGCACCTCCAGCTCGGCAACGTCGTGATCCCCAAGTCCGTGACCCCGTCGCGGATCCGGGAGAACATCGACGTCTTCGGCTTCGAGCTCGACGGCGAGGACCTGGCCGCGATCGACGCCCTCGACAACGGCGGGCGCCTCGGCCCGGACCCGACGTCGTTCAACTGACGCACGCACGCGCCACGGGGCGGCGGCGGGCCGTGCGGGCCTGCCGCCGCCCCGCGCGGTCAGACGTCGCCGGCGACGACCGGGTAGTGGTCCGAGTAGTCGTCGAACGTGTAGGTGGTGCCCCAGCTGGTGACCGACCACAGGGGCGAGTGCTCGTCGACCACGCGGTTGTTCCAGCGGGCGGGGCGGGCGTGGCCGTTGCGCAGGAGCGCGTGGTCCAGACGCTGCGCGGGGTCGTCGGGGTAGCGGTCGTACGCGACGGAGTTGGTGGCGGGGTCGAAGCTGGCTGCCGGACCGGGGTCGGCGTCGGGTGCCGCGACGTCCAGGTCGGCGAGCATGCCGGCGTACCCGGCTCCGCCGGCGTCGGTGTTGAGGTCGCCCGCGATGACGACCGGCTCGGCGGCGGGGATCGCCCGGGCGTCGAGGAAGGCGTCGATCTCCCGGTTCTGGGCCGAGCGCACGCCCGCGGCCTCGCCGCTGCCGCAGGCGGAGTCGTCGGCCTGGGTGTGCGTGCCGACGACGTGGACCCGGGTGCCGTTCACGTCGAGGACGACGTACACGAAGCCCTTGTTGGAGAACCAGTCCGCGCCGCACGCGTCGCCGTAGACGTGCTGGACCTTCTCCAGGATCGGCCACCTGCTGAGGATCGTCACACCGCCGTCCTCGGGCGTGAGCGAGCTGTACGCGCCCTCGGTGCGGTCCCAGCCGCTCTTGGACCGGCCCAGCACCGGGGTCTGGTAGGGGTAGCGGCTCCTGAGGTTCGCCTGCAGCCGGTCGGAGGCCCCGTTGTCGAACGCCTCCTGGAAGACCAGGACGTCGGCGCCCTGGACGTAACCGGAGGCGGCGATGAGGTCGGCGCGCTGCAGCTGGCCCCAGTTGGGGTAGAGGGTGCGCGGCAGCATCATCACGTTGCTGGTGACCAGCCGCAGTGGGGGCGCGGCGGCGGCCGTGGGGGCCGCGGCCGCGGTTCCGGTGCCGGCGGCACCGGCGGACGAGGCGATGAGCAGGACGAAGGCGCAAGCGGCGGCGGCTCTGCCGTGTCTCACGGGCTCTCCTGGAGTCGGGTGGAGCTCGGTCGCGGAAACAGCGTGAGACTAGGGGCAGTTGGTTACCGCTGGGTAGATGGCGGGCGGCTAGCCTACGGACGTGCTGGACTACGAGGAGCAGGCCGCGATCTACGACGCCACCCGCGGCGGCGTCCCCCGGGCCGAGGCCGCGGCCGCCGCCGTGCTCGGGCTGATACCGCGGACGGCCCGGACGGTGCTCGACATCGGCTGCGGCACCGGGCTGGTCACGGCCCGCTACACCGGCCGTGCCGGGCTGCGCGTGCTCGGGGCCGACGCCGCCCTGGCCATGGCCCGGCTCGCCGCCCGCCGGGTGGGGCCGGGGATCGTCCAGGCCGACGTACGCCGGCTGCCGTTCGCGACCGCCTCGCTGGACGCGGTGACGGCCGTGTGGCTGCTCCATCTGCTGCCGGACGCGCCCACGGTGATCGCCGAATGCGCACGGGTGCTGCGCCCCGGCGGGGTGCTCGTCACCACCGTCGACAAGGACGCCGGGCACGACGTGGGCAGCGACGTCGACGCCCTCCTCGCGCCGTTCCGCACGCGGGTGGCGTACGACGCGGAGGAACGGGTGGTGCGGCAGGCCGCCGCGCACGGCCTGCGCCCGGCGGGCGGGGCCCGCTTCCCCGGCCACGGCCAGGGCCGCACCCCGCGCGACCTGGCCGCCCGCATCGCGGCGGGCGACTTCGCCTCCGCCCTCACCCTGCGCGACGGCGACACGCAGGCCCTCGCCGGCCGCCTGGCCGCGCTGCCCGGGCAGGACACCGCCCGCCCCGACCCGCTCTACCGGCTGCTCGCCCTCGTCAAGGACTCCCCTGCAGCGGCGGCCCGTTGAGCGGTCCGGTCAGCCGGCCGGACGCGGCTGCGGCCCCGCACCTGGGTTACGGTCGGGGGATGACGACGACCACGGCGGGGGTGGGGACGCTGCTGCGCGGCTGGCGCGAGCGGCGCCGGATCAGCCAGCTGGAACTCGCCCTGCGCGCGGACAGCTCGGCCCGGCACATCAGCTTCGTCGAGACCGGCCGCTCCCGCCCCAGCCAGGCCATGGTCCTGCGGCTCGCCGAGCACCTCGACGTACCCGTCAGGGAACGCAACGCCCTGCTCATCGCCGCCGGTTACGCCCCCGCGTACCCGGAGACCCCCTTGCGCGACCCCGCGATGCACCCGCTGCGCGAGAGCCTCGACCGTCTCCTGGCGGCCTACGACCCCTTCCCGGCCCTGGTCCTGGACGCCATGTACGACGTCGTCGCCGCCAACCAGGGCGTGGGCGCCCTGCTCGAGGGCGTCGCCCCGCACCTGCTGCAGCCGCCGCTCAACGCCATGCGCGTCACCCTCCACCCCGAGGGCATGGCCCCGCGCATCCGCAACCTCCGCCAGTGGCGCGGGCACCTGCTGGAGCGGATCGAGCGTCAGATCACGATGAGCGGCCACGAGCCACTGCGCGCCCTGTACGAGGAACTCACGGCCTACCCCGTCCCGCCCGGCCACGCCGAGGACCCTTCCACCTCCGGCGACACCGAGGTCTTCCCCTTCGCCCTGCCGATGCGCATCGAGCACGGCGGCCGGGTGCTGTCCTTCATCTCCACGGCCACCACCTTCAACACCCCCATGGACGTCACGGTCTCCGAGCTGGCGATCGAGACCTTCCTCCCCGCCGACCCGGAGACCGCCGCCGCCCTTCGGTCCCTCACGCCGCCGGCAGCCGGTCCAGGAAGCCGCTGACCGAGCGGATCCGGCCGTCCTCCGCGAGCGTGATCACGTCGGACCCGGCGATCGGCGCCGCCCCGGGCTCCGCCCCCGCGGGCCCCAGCTCCCAGGCGAAGCGCGCCACGTCGTGGTGCCCGTCGACCTCCCCCACGGC
>NZ_JARAVO010000121.1:0-26717 GCF_033792805.1 Streptomyces sp. PA03-1a | reverse complement strand
CGGGATGCGCATGGAGATGCCGGGTGGGGGCGGAGGGGCGCGGTTCTTCCCCGTCGGGGTGGACCGAACGGTGTACCAGGTGCCGCGTGGATCCGCCCGCGGCCGGGGTCGTTCCGCCGTCGCGATGACCGGCGGCCGGATCCGCGACGAACTGCGCGCCCTCGCGGCAGCCCCCGGCCCCTGACCGGCCCGCGCGAGCCCGGGACTAGGCTCGCGACGACGTCGTACCAGCTCGTGCCAGGTGCCGGGCGCCCGCACGGCCCGACCCACCAGCGAAGGGAATCCCATGACGCGGCCCGTCATCATCGGAAGCGAGCGCAGCGAGGTCGGCCTGCCGGCCGGGATGGACGTCCTGCGGCGCGGCGGGACGGCGGTGGACGCCGTGGAGGCGGCGATGCGCCGCTGCGAGGACAACCTCACCGACCACTACGTCGGCACCGGCGGGCTCCCCAACGCGCAGGGCGTCGTCGAGCTGGACGCGTCGGTGATGACGGGCTCGGACCGCAGGTTCGGCGCGGTCGGCGCGCTGCGCGGGTTCCCGAACCCGATCTCGGTGGCGCGCGCGGTGATGGAACGGCTGCCGCAGCACTGCCTGCTGGTGGGGGAGGGCGCGGCGCTGTTCGCGCGGGAGAACGGGTTCGAGGGCGCCGAACTGCTGACCGAGGAGTCCCGGGCCATGTGGCGCGAGCAGCTGCTGACCGCGGCCGAGGCGGTGGAGGGGGAGAACACCCCGGCCGTGGACGGTGACCACCGCTACCGGCGGGCGGCGCTGGAGCTGGTGCGGCGGATGGCGCCGCACGAGGGGCCGTGGGGGACGATCAACATCATCGCGCTGGACGCGCACGGCGAGATGTGCGTGGGCGTCTCGACCTCCGGTTACCCCTTCAAGTACCCGGGACGGGTGGGGGACTCCGCCGTCCCGGGGGCGGGCAACTGGTGCGACCTGCGCGGCGGCGGGGCGGCCTGCACCGGACGCGGCGAGCTGAGCCTGCGCGGCGGGACGGCGCGTACGGTGGTCGACCTGCTGGCGCTGGGCAAGGAGCCCGCCGACGCGTGCCGGGTCGCGCTGGAGGAGGCGGCCGGCCTGCCCGACGAGTACCGGTCCGAACTGCGGGCACTGGCGCTCACGCCGGACGGGCGGCACGGTGGCGCGGCCGGACAGGAGGGCAGCGTCTACGCCGTGATGACCGACGCCTCCACCGAGCCGGAGCTCCGCCCGCGCACGCTGCTCTGAGGGCCGTCCGGGCCTACGGCTGGGGCGCGATCAGTTCCCCGCTGGTCGCGTCCCGGATGGTGATGGCCTCCACCGGGCAGGACTCCGCGGCGTCGACCAGGAGCTCGTCCGGTTCGGCCGTCGGGTGCCTGGGGCAGGACTTGCGGTCGCGGAGCTCGAAATGCTCGGGGGCGATCCCGGCGCAGGAGCCGGTGCCGATGCAGGTCTTGCGGTCCACCTCGATCTGCCAGGTCATGATGCGTGTCCTCCGGTGTCGTCAGGTCCGGTCCCAGATGACCGGCATCCGCTCGGGCCCGCGCAGGGCGACGCCGGACTTCCACACGACGCTCTCGTCCGGTCCGGCGAGGCGCAGTCCGGGCAGCCGGTCGAGCAGGGTGCGCAGGGCCACCTGCAGCTCCATACGGGCCAGTTGGGCGCCCAGGCAGTGGTGAGGTCCGTGCCCGAACCCGACGTGGGAGGCCTCCTGGCGCAGCACGTCGAGCCGGTCGGGGTCGGTGTACACCGTTTCGTCGCGGTTGGCCGACACGGGGCAGACGACCACCGCGTCCCCGGCGCGTACGGTGCCGCCGCTGAGCTCGACGTCGTCCAGCGCGTAGCGGGGCATGCCCGCGCCGTTGCCCAGGGGGACGTAGCGCATGAGCTCCTCGACGGCGCCGGGGACCAGACCGGGGTCGGCGCGCAGTGCCGCGAGCTGCCCGGGGTGGGTGAGCAGCGTGTAGACGAAGTTGGGGATCTGCGAGGCGGTGGTCTCGTGGCCCGCGACCAGCAGGGAGATCGCCAGGACCTGCAGTTCCCGTTCCGACAGCCGCTCGTCGTTGTCGCGGGCGTCGACGAGGGCGCCGAGGAGGTCGTCGTGCGGCGCGGCGCGGCGTTCGGCGATCAGGCCGGCCATGTAGGCCATCAGGGCGTCGGTGCAGTCCTGGACCTCCCGCGGGGTGTACTTGGTGGTGGACAGCAACGCGTCGGACCAGGTGCGGAAGTCGGCCCGGTCGCCGAGGGGGACGCCGAGCAGTTCGCAGATGACGGTGACCGGCAGCGGCAGGGCGAAGTCCGCCACGAGGTCGGCCGGCGCGCCGTGCGCGACCATGCCGTCGGCCAGTTCGGCCGCGATCTGCTCGGTACGGGGCCGCAGGCGTTCGATGTGCCGGGCGGTGAAGGCCTTGGCCACGATCCGCCGCAGCCGGGTGTGGTCCGGGGGGTCGAGGTCCAGGATGCTGCCCTCCAGGCCCCGGTGCGGCCGCAGGCGCGGCTCGTCGCGGTGGACGGCCTCGGCCCGGCTGAACCGGGGGTCGCCCAGGACGGTCCTGACGTCCTCGTACCGGGTGACCAGCCAGGCGGCCTCCCCGTAGGGGAACCGGACCCGGCACAGCGGCTCGTCCTTGCGCAGTTCGGCGAAGGCCGGGTCGACGGTCAGGCGGTCGGCTTCGGTGAAGGGGTAGTTCCGGGGCTCGGTCGCGGCCATGGCGCATGCCTCCAGTGAGCTCGGGGAGTCGGGTCCGGTCCTCACGACGGTCCGCGGGGACGCCGGGGCGCGGCGGGCCGGTCGGCGAGGGCGGGGCGCAGAAGGTGGCACAGGTCGTCGGCGAGGAGTTCCAGCGGGTCGTCGGTGTCGACCGGCAGGCCGCCGGCGATCCAGGCGGTGAGGAACGACCCGGTCTGGAGCACCGCCATCAGGGCCCGCTGCCGTGCCTGCGCGGGGGTGACGCCCTGCCAGCGCCGGGGCGGGGCCGTGAGCAGGGTGACGTAGCGTTCGTGCGCCGCCAGGTAGCGGTCGCGGGCGCTGCCGTCGTCACCGGCCGCGGACGGGGTGGCGGCCAGCAGTACGCGGATGGTCGGCGCGAGCGCCCGCCAGCTCGCCGCCGCGTGCTCCAGCCAGTCGCGGACGCCGGAGCGGGTCCATTCCGGGACGGCGGCCAGCTCGGCGTACAGGCCGTCGGTGACCTGGTACACCCGGTCCGTCAGGGCGGCGATGACCTCCGCCTTGCCGCGGAAGTGCGCGTACACCGTGGCCCGGGTGACCCCGGCCGCGCGGGCGATGTCCTCCATGGTGGCGGCGACGAACGACTTGGCGGCGAAGACCTCGACCGCCCCGTCCAGGACCCGGTTGTGGGTCAGGTGCCGCTGCTGCGCGCGCAGGCTCACCCGCGGTGCGCCCACCGCGGTCGCGGATCCGGCATCCGCCGGCCGGCGACGTTCCATGAGGAAAGTCTACAAAACGACATCAATCTGTACATTTTGTGTACGGCGGCGGTGGGCCCGCCGGGGCCGGTCAGCCGTGGTTGCGGGGGTGGGCGCGGGCGGTGCGCTCGTTGCCCCGTTTGTAGTTGCCGGTCCAGCGGGCCATCACCAGCTGGGCGTCACCGCGCTCCACTTCCTCCAGGAAGCGCTCCGCCCGCTCCCCGCGCAGCACGGCGGCCGTGTGCGCGCCGTGGGTGACGACCACGGTGCCGTCGCCGCGCCGGCGGTAGGAGAATCCGTGAGGTCGGGGCATGGCGGTGAGCGTAGGGCCGGGCCGCGTCCGCGCGACAGCGATTTACGGGGCGTCGCGGGTCACGACGTGCGGCGAGCGCAGGGCCAGCGCGGCGATGTCGTCCTCCAGCCGCCCGCCGCTGTAGTGCACCAGTTCCCGGTGCAGCCGGTCCAGCAGTTCGCGGGGCGTTGCCGGGCTCTGGCGCCGCAGCCAGTCCGGCAGCGCGAAGAACGCCCCGGCGCGGTCGCGGGTCTCGGTGACGCCGTCGGTGTAGAGCAGCAGCTGGTCGCCGGCGGTGAAGGCGTGGGTGTCCACGACGTACGTGTCCCCGATGAGCTCGGCGAGGTTCAGGGGTGGGGAGGCGGCGGTCGGCTCCAGCACCCGGATGCGGCCGGCGTGCATGAGGATCGGCGGCGGATGCCCGCAGTTGAGCAGTCGCAGGCGGCCGCCGCCGTGCGGGATCTCGGCGATCACGGCGGTGGCGAAGCGCTCCGGCAGGTCCGGGCCGGGATAGCCGGAGCTGTGGCGGATGATGCTGGTCTCCAGACGGCGGACGATGCCCCGCAGGTCAGGCTCGTCGTGCGCCGCCTCGCGGAAGCAGCCGCTGAGCGCGGAGGCCGCGCCTACGGCGGACAGCCCCTTGCCGCGCACGTCGCCGATGAGCAGCCGCACCCCGTGGGACGTGTCGGCCACCTCGTAGAAGTCGCCGCCGATGCGCGCCTGCTCCTGTGCCGCCAGGTACAGCGACTCGATCTCCAGGCCCTGGATGCGCCGCGGCAGCGGCCGCAGCAGTACCGTCTGCGCCGCGTCGGCGACCATCCGGGCGTGGAAGAGCGCCTCCTCGCGCTGGATCCGCACGTGGCTGGCGTACGCCGCCGCCAGGGTGACCGCGACGATCGCGGCCCCGGTGTACGGGGTGCCCAGGTCGGTGTAGACGAAGCTCAGGCCCACCATGACCAGCAGGCAGAACGCGCCCAGCAGCACGGTCGGCAGCACCGGCCACATCGCGGCTGCCAGGGCGGGCGCGACGGGCAGCAGGCGGCTGATCGCGATCTCGCGCGGGGTGGCGAACGCCAGGGCGGCGATGAGCACGGTCAGGATCACCGGGGACAGCCAGGGAGCCTCCCAGCGGCCGTCGAGGCGGGCGCGTCGGCGCCGCGGCCATCCGGACATGATCACGAAGCGCATCATACCGGGGCAAAAGAGAAGGAAGGTCGACCTTCCGGCCGGACGGACCAGCCGACCACCCCGGAGCGAGGCCCGGGGTGGTCGGAGGTCGTCAGGGGCGGCCTGGCGGTGGCGGCCCGTGTCAGTCCTGGCCGCGGCGACCCGGCAGGACCTGGATCGTGTCGCCGACGGCGCGCTCACCGGTCGCGTCGGAGGGGACGTTGACCAGGGCGCCCTCGACCACCATCGCCGACGAGCCGCCGCCGTCCAGGTTGAGGGCCTGCACCGCGCCCAGGGACCGCATGAACCGCGCCGCCTCGCCGAGGGTGAAGCCCTCGCTCACCCCGGGCTGCCGCCCGTCCACGGTGACCAGCAGCAGACGGCCCCGCCTGTCGATGCCGGCCATCGTCCGCGGCTGGCGGACGTTGGACCACGCGAAACCGAACGACAGGTCCAGCGGGTCCAGGGTGCCCTCGGTGGCCGCGTCGATGTGGACGCGACCGTCCTCCACCAGGGTGGGCGCCGCGCTCACGATGCTGTCGCCGGGACCGAGCTTGACCTGACGCCCCTCGGCGTCCCGGACGATCTCCCGCACGACCAGCCGCTTGCCGGTCCGCGCGTGCCCGGTCAGCCACGTCGCCGCCGCGCCGGTGCCCTGCAGCACCGTGCCGCGCTCGGGGACGGAGCCGCCGCGGGCGCCGGTGGAGAGCACCGTCCCGTGCGCGTCGAGCACCACCTGCACACCGCTGCCCGTGGGCAGCGGTGTGCGGAAGGCGGGGGTGAACTCCACCAGGTCGTCGGCCAGGGTGCAGGTCGTGTCGTGGCGGGGCTGCTCGGTCGGGACGCCGCCGGGGCGGCCGCAGTTGCGGACCTTGCCCGGCACGCGGTTGATGCCCTGCACCGCGTACCGGGCGGACCCGGCCCGCACGGTGACCGTGGTGGACAGGTCCGCGATCCGCGGCCGCCGCCCGCCGTCGCCGAGGACGAGCGCCGCACGCGAGCCGACCGCCATCGACTCCAGCCGGCCGTCCACGGCGGACAGACCCGCGACGGTGCCCTGGACGCCGTCGGCGTCCGAAGCGATGAAGAAGCCGCCGTTCACCCCGAGCAGCGACCCCAGCCGGCCGGCGACCGCCGAGGTCTTCTCCCGGTCGGCGACGTTGCCGCCGTCGCTCACCTCGACCGACCCGCGCAGCCGCGCCGGGTCCACCACGGCCACGTGGATGCGCTCGCCGTCGGCGGCCTGCCGTCCGTCGTAACCGGTCCACTCCGTCGACGTACGGAAACCGGCGGCCACGACCGCCGCGTTCGCCGGGCCCGCCTCGGCCTGCGTGGCGTACCGGCCGACCCGGACCTGCCAGCCCATCACGCCGCGCGGGGTGTCGGCGTAGGTGTCCCACTCCACCGCCTCAAGCCGCGGCTCGAACCCGGCCTCCCGCAGCCGCGCGGCGGTCGCGTCGGCCCAGGCGCGGTCACCCAGCGGAGCCCACGTGGCGGCGCCCGTCAGCCGGTTGACGGCGGGGGCCTGCACGGTCACCGTCCACACCCCGGCGGCCGCGGGGTCCCGCAGCTCGCCGCTGCGGACCTGCAGACCCGGCGCCACCTGCTGCGTCGTCCACACGACCCCGTGCGCACCGGAGGCGGCGGGCGACTGCGCCCCCGCGACGGCCGGCGGGACGACGGCGACCATGGTGAGGGCTGCGGCGAACACCGCCCCCCTCCGCGCGGCCTGCCCCACCCGGCGCGCCCTGTCGCGCGGTTCGGCGGCTGTGACGGACATTCGCTCTCCTGACGTTCGTTTCCACCGGGCGCCGCCTGGCGCCGCCCGGTCCTTGATCGCCATCCCAGACGCGCACGGGGACGGGCAGCCCACGCGGCGGCGGCCCCCCGGGGAACCCTCGGTGACAACCGGGCGCGACCATGGCGAAGTTGCGTGCGGCCGTGCCGCCGGACCCACCCCGGTCGCGGCGGCGGCGCGAGGGCCAGGTAAGAACATGGCGTGACCTTCGTACCCTCCGTCCCCCGGCGGCCCTGATGCCCTCGCTCGACCCGGCGCAGTGGGCCGTGGCGCTGCTCGCCCTCTTCCTCGTCGGCTACTCCAAGACCGGGGTGTCCGGGGCCGGGACGGTGGGGGTGGCGCTGTTCGCGCTGGTGCTGCCGGCCAAGCTGTCCACCGGCGTGCTGCTGCCGCTGCTCCTGGTCGGCGACGTGGTGGCCGTGGCCGCCTACCGCCGGCACGCCGACTGGGGGCGGCTGGTGCGGCTCTTCCCGTGGGTGGTGGTCGGGGTGCTGCTGGGCGCGGTGGTCGTCGACCGGATCGACGACGCACGGATGCGGGAACTCATCGGCGCGCTGCTGCTGCTGATGCTCGCCGTCCACTGGTGGAGCCGGCGCCGGGGTCCGGACGACTCGGTCGCCCAGCACAGGGCCGTCGCTGCGGGCGCCGGGATCCTCGCGGGCTTCGCCACGATGACGGCCAACGCGGCGGGCCCCATCATGGCGCTGTACTTCCTGGCCGTGGGGCTGCCGATGCTGGGCTTCCTCGGCACCAGCGCCTGGTTCTTCCTGCTGCTCAACGCCTTCAAGGTGCCCTTCAGCGTGGCCCTGGGGCTGATCACGCCCGACACGCTGGCCTTCGGTGCGATGGCCGCCCCGGCGGTGCTGGCGGGGGCCGCCGCCGGCCGCGCGACCATCAGCCGCATCACCCCGAAGGTCTTCGAGCGCGTCACCGTCGCCCTGACCCTCCTCGCGGCGGTACGGCTCGTCACCCTCTGAGCGGTCCGCGTGGCGGGAACGGGGCGTGGCGGCTCAGGTGACGATCGCGGTGATGAGCCGCCGGCAGCGCTCCGCCATCGCCTGCGCGGACTCGCCGGGGTGGTGGATCCACCAGGTGACCAGGGTGCTGACGGTGCCGGTCCACAGGTGCTTGAGCGCGTCGGAGTCCAGCGGGTCCCCGATCCCGCGGGCGGCGAGGAACTCCGCGCTGCCCGCGGCCGCCAGCCCGTCGATGGCGGTGCGGTGGCGCTCGGCCGCCGCGCGCAGCGGACCCGTGGCGGGCAACGTCCGGTCGTAGAGCACGAACCAGGCGTGGCGCTGCCCCTCCAGCGTGGTGAAGATCGCGCGCAGCACGGACAACGGCGTCCCCAGCGAGGTGACGCCCGGGACCAGCGCGTCGGTCAGTGCGCGCGTCAGCGAAGCGGCGACCCGCTCCAAGGCCGCGGCGTACAGCGCGTCCTTGGACCCGAAGTACTGGTACAGCAGGGGCTTGGTGACCCCGACCCGCTCGGCGATGGCCGCCATCGACGCACCGCCGTAGCCACGGCGGCCGAACTCCTCGACTGCCGCGCTCAGCAGTTGCTCCTCGCGCTCGGCGCGGGGCACGCCCTTGGTCCCGGCGGTACGGGTTCGCGCGCTCGTCACGCCCGTGATTGTAGGCAGTGAACTGACCGCGAGGTCAGTTCACCCCACCCCAAGGATGTGACCCAGTGGTAATTTACCCATCGGTCATATCGAGGTGAGGCGAAGGGCGGGACACGCATGACGCGCACGGGCACACGGTCGTGGTGGGGATGGGGCACCGTCGAGGACGCGGTGCGGGGCGCCGAACGTACGGCGCTGACCGGCCGGGTGGCAGGACTGCTCCCGGACGCCGACCTCACCGTCCACCTCCCTCCGGACGTCGCCTCCCTCGCCCTGCCGCCGGTACGGGTCAAGGCCCCGCCGTCGCTGGCCCACCTGTGCTCCCACACCCCGCACGACCGCGCCGCGCACACCCACGGCAAGGCCTTTCGGGACGTCGTCCGCAACCTCCACGGCGACCTGCGCCACGCCCCCGACCTCGTCGCCCGTCCCCGTACCGAGCAGGACGTCGTCGACCTCCTCGACTGGTGCTCCCGCGAGGGGATCGCCGTCATCCCCTTCGGCGGCGGCAGCTCCGTCGTCGGCGGGGTGGAACCCCGCCTCCCCGACGGACGCCCGGCGCTGACGCTCGACATGGAGCGCCTCGACCGCGTCCTGGAGACCGACCCCGTGAGCCGGTCGGCCCGCATCCAGGCCGGCGTGCTCGGCCCGCACCTGGAGGACCAGTTGCGGCCCTCCGGCCTGACGCTGCGCCACTTCCCGCAGTCGTTCGAGTTCTCCACCCTCGGGGGCTGGCTGGCCACCCGGGCGGGCGGCCACTACGCCACCCTCTACACCCACATCGACGACCTGACGCAGGCGCTGCGCGTCGTGACCCCGTCCGGAACCGGCGAGTCGAGGCGACTGCCCGCCTCGGGCGCGGGGCCGTCGCCCGACCGGATGTTCCTCGGTTCCGAGGGAACCCTCGGGATCATCACCGAGGCCTGGATGCGCCTTCAGCGACGCCCCCGGTGGCGGGCGAACGCCTCCGTCCACTTCGCCGACTTCACGGCCGCCGTCACCGCCACCCGCGCCCTGGCCCAGTCCGGGCTCCACCCGTCGAACTGCCGCCTGCTGGACCCCGCCGAGGCACTCGTCAACGCGGGCGTCACCACGGGCGGCAGCGTCCTGATCCTGGCCTTCGAGTCCGCCGACCACCCGTTGGGACCCTGGATGGACCGGGCCCTGGAACTGTGCCGCGACCACGGCGGCCACGTGCCCGAGCCGGCCCGCCACACCGACACCGGCGCGGGCGGCGACGCGGGCGGGGACGGGGGCGCCATGACCGACCGGTCCTGGCGCTCGTCCTTCCTCCGCATGCCCTACCAGCGCGACGCCCTGGCCCAGCAGTCCCTGGTCGTGGAGACCTTCGAGACCGCCTGCACCTGGGACCGGTTCGAGGAACTCCACGCGGCGGTCACCCACGCCGCGAACGAGGCGATCCGCACCACCTGCGGCACCGGAGTGGTCACCTGCCGGTTCAGCCACGTCCACCCCGACGGGCCCGCCCCCTACTTCGGCATCTACGCCGCGGGCCGCTGGGGCAGCACGGTCGCCCAGTGGGACGACATCAAGTCCGCCGTCTCCCAGGCCATCGCCGACCACGGCGGCACGATCACCCACCACCACGCCGTCGGCCGCGACCACCGCCCCTGGTACGACACCCAGCGCCCCGACCCCTTCGCCGCCGCCCTCAGCGCCGCCAAGTCCGCCCTGGACCCGGCGGGCATCCTCAACCCGGGCGTCCTGCTGCCCGCGCGCTGACAGCGGCGGTGCTCGGGCGCCGTGTCCGGTCGGCCGGTGGGGAGCGGGTTCACCCACCCCCTGTGGCTCACCCCGTAGGCGCCCTCCCGCGCGCGGTCGGAGCCGTCAACGCCCGATCGGCTCGGGCGGCGCCGCCGGGGCCGGATCGGCGGGCGTGGCGGCCGGGCGGCCGTGGGGGAGGCGGCGTACGGCCGCGGAGGTCATCGGGGCCAGGGCCGCGGCGGCGTACACGACTCCGGCGGCCGCGGCGACCCGGAACCCCCCGATGCGGTCGGCGAGCGGCCCCACGCTGAGCTGGCCGATGGGAATGGCGACGTAGGACAGCAGGTCGTCGAAGGACGACACACGCGACAAGGTGTCGGACGGAACGTGCTCCTGGAGGGAGGTGTCCCAGCCGACGCCCGCGACCGACGAGCCCAGCCCGGCGGTGAAGGCGGCGGCGATCAGCCACGGGGCACCCAGGTGCGCACCGAGCGCGAGCAGGGGCAGCGCGCCGAGCACACCCGCCAGCACACCCAGCCGCAGCAGGTGACGGGCCGCCAGCCGGTACATCAGCGTGCTCATCACCAGCAGTCCGGCGCCGCGCGCGCTGAGCACGAAGCCCCAGGCGGCCTCGTCGGCGAGCTGCCGGGTGAGCACCGGGCCCAGGATCTGCCAGGTGCCGACCTGCACCAGGTTGACCACGCAGAAGCACAGCGACACCGTCCACACCCAGCGGATCCGGCGGTACGCGGCCCAGCCCTCGCGGATGTCGGCGAGCAGACCCGAGGGGCGACGTGCGGCGGTGGGGGCGGTGAGGGACGACAGGCGGGTGAGGCACCCGGCGGCGAGGAGGTAGGTCAGCGCGTCGAAGGCGATGGCCGGTCCGCCGCCGACGGACGCCGCCAGGACGCCGGACAGGCTCGGCCCGAGGATCTTCGTGGCGTTGCGCACCGAGCCCAGCAGCGCGTTCGCCTGCCGGATCCGGTCCCCGGGGACGAGTTCGGGCACGATGCCGCGCAGCGCGGGCGTGGTGAAGGCGGCGAGGACGCCGTTGAGGAACCCCAGGGCGGCCACCGGAAACAGGGCGTACCGCCCGGTCAGCAGCAGCACGGCGACCGCGCCCTGGGTGACGGCCGAACCGAGGTTCGCCGCCACCAGCACCGTGCGGCGCGGCAGACGGTCGGCCGTGGCGCCCCCGACGAGCAGGAACACCAGCAGCGGCACCATGTACGCGGTGAGGACGACACCGAGGTCGCCGAGGCCGGCCGAGGCGTCGAGGACCGCGAACGCCAGGGCGACCGGGGCCATCGCGGTGCCGAGCAGGGACACCGTCTGGGCGGTGAGGAACCAGCGGAAGTCCCGGTACGGCGGAAGGGATGCGAGCACGGGCGGAGTCTGCTGGACGCGCCGGGCGGGGCACTATCGTTTCGGCGGGAGGCGAAAGATGACCTTGTTGCGGCTGAGTCCGCTGGCCCTGTCGCGGTCCCGGTTCGCCCTGTCGCCGCTGGCCGAGACCCTGGCGTCGCTGCTCGTGCTGGGCGCCGGGTACTGCGACCCCTGGCTGGCCTCCTGGTACGACCGCCACCATGGCGTGTTCCGGGCCGCGCTCGACACCGACCCCTTCGCGAAGGGCCTGGTGCGGCTGCTGGGGTCCACGAAGTGGATGCCGGCGCACATCGTCCTGCCGCCGGCGGGAGGCATGCGGACCACGATCGAGGCCGAACTGGCCGAGGTGGCCCGGGTGCCCGACGCGCAGGTGCGCGCCGAACTGGAGCAGTCGGTGGCGCACAGCTGGAAGGAGCACGACCTCGGCTGGCTGACCGGACGCGACTGGGCCGCCAGGACCGCCGAGCTCTTCCGGCGCACCTGGACCGCGCACGTCGCTCCCGACTGGCCGCGCCGCCGTGCCCTGCTGGAGCGGGACGTCACCTACCGGGCAGGGCTGCTGGCCGCCTACGGCTGGCCCCGCGCCCTGGAACACATGAGCCGGCACAGCGCCTGGGTCGGCGCGGACGCGATCCGCTTCAGCCACCGGGGCTCACCGGACCGGGTCGTCGGCGACGAGGGGATGCTGTTCGTACCGGTCGCCGCCGTGTCCCGGGGCACGTGGCTGTGCGAGGCGCCGCCGGCGTCGTACGCGCTGGTCTACCCGGCCCGCGGAGCCGCCGCGGCCGGGGGACGCGCGGAACCCGGGCCCGCTCTGGGACGGCTGATCGGCACCGGCCGCGCGGCGATCCTCCACGAACTGGAGCGCCCCGCCACCACCAGCGAACTCGCCGCCCACCTCGGCCTGTCCCTCGGCACCGTCGGCGGCCACCTGGCGGTGCTGCGGGATGCCGGACTGGTCACCGGCACCCGTGTCGACCGGCGCGTGGTCTACCGGCGCACCGCCTCCGGGGACCTCCTCGCCGGAGGTGCGGACGGCTGAACGAGACACTCCCCAGGCCACGGGGGGAGACCTGGGGAGTGTGCGGAGATCATCGTCCCTCGAACGGCTGTACGTCAAGTCAGCGGCGCCGACGGGTGGTTGGTCCGGGTCTCCCGAACGTCGTCGTCTCCCGAACGTCGTCCGAGGCGAGGGCGGTGATCACCGGACCGGGCAGGGTTGGTACGGTCCAGGCTGCCGGGGGACGGCAACGACGGGTGCCTGGAGGGGAGACGCGGCCATGCGGGGCGCAGGCGTACCGGAGGAAGAGCTCGAGGCGTACGCACGGGTGCTGGGGGAGGTCTCGGGGACGGGCCGGCGGCTGCGGCGGGACGAGCTGGACGCGCTCCGCACCTGCGGCGAGCGCGCGGGCGGCCGGGGGTACGGGCTGCGCGACCTCGTCGGCACCTATCTGACGGCGACCCGCGACGCGTGGGGCTCGCTGCGGGGCGTGGCTGCCGCCGACACCGCCACCGAGGTGCAGCGGGCCGGCGAGGCGGTGCTGACCGCCCTCGACGCCGCGGTGGTCGCGCTCGGCGAGGGCCACGAACGCGCCCAGCGGCTCCTGGTCCGCCAGGAGGAGGCGGCCCGAAGGGAGTTCGTCGACGACCTGCTGTACGGGCGCAGCGACCCGGGACGGCTCGCTGAGCGCGCCGAGCGGTTCGGGCTGCGGCTGGGCCGCGGGCACGCGGTGGCGGTGGCGCGCGGCGTGGACGCGTACGAGGACGGCCAGCCCGCGGTGCGGCGCATCGAGCGGGAACTGGCGGGCCGCTTCGGCGACCGCGACGTCCTGGTGGCCGGGAAGGACGGCCGGCTGGTGTGCATCGCCCCCGGCAGTGAGCGTGCCGTCTTCGAGGCGTTCGCCGACACGGCGCTGCGCCCCGGGCCCGGGTACGGGGCGGCCCGCCGGGTGGCGTTCGGCCGCACCCACTCCGGCACGAGCGGCATCGTGCGCAGCTACGAGGAGGCCCTCGGGGCACTGGACGTCGCCGACCGGCTGCGCCTGCATCCCCCCGTGCTGCGCGCCGAGGAACTGCTGGTCTTCCCCGTGCTGATGCGGGACCGGGCCGCCATGGCCGACCTCGTCCGCACCGTGCTGGGGCCGCTGGAGCAGGCCCGGGGCGGGGCCGGACCGCTGCTGGAGACGATCACCGCGCACGCGGAGGCCGGGCACGTCAACGCGGAAGCGGCGCGTCGACTGGGCCTCGGGGTGCGGACGTTCACGTACCGCCTGGAGCGGATCAAGGTGCTGACCGGCTACGACCCGGGCGATCCGCTGCACCGCTACACCCTGGAGACCGCGGCGATGGGTGCCCGGCTGCTCGGATGGCCCGACCAACCGCTCTAGCGCGGGAGGTTGCTCCGTCAACAGGCCGTCAACAAGGCGTCAAGACTGCCGGGAACCGGCAATGTGTACCGGCCACCTGCCCTGCCAGCATCGTCACGGCGCCGGGAACGGAGCCAGTGCACGAAGCGGGAGAGGGCGGGGATGCCCGTCCTGTTCGGCTTCGCGCTCGTGGGCCATCAGGGACCGGGGGAGCGTCCCGATCGGTGGCTTGGACGTCGACGCCCTCGACGGGGGACACGGGGGTTCGGGGGAGAGGGTGTCGACGCCCACCACGGCGGCCACGAGGACACGGGTCTTCGGCGACCCGTCGCCGTCGCCCGCTGTTCAGACCCGCATACGGGCGGAGGCGCCGGGCCGGGTGTAGGCCTGCCGCGGGGCGAGCGCGTCGTGGCCGCCGGCGCAGACGACGACCGCCTCGACGGGCTCGTCGCAGTCGCGGTGGCGGACCTCCAGGGGCGGGCCCTCCGGGTCGGCGGTGTAGCGGTCGCCCCACTGCTTGAGGGCGATCATCGCGGGCCACAGGTCCCAGCCCTTGGACGTGAGCCGGTACTCGTTGCGGGTACGGCTGCCCGGTTCGCGGTACGGGACGGTGTCGAGGATCCCCGCGGCGACCAGCTTGCGCAGCCGGTCCGCCAGCACCGCCTCGGACAGCCCCATGTGACGGCGGAAGTCGTCGAAGCGGCGCACCCCGTTCATGGCGTCTCGCAGCACCAGCAGCGACCACTTCTCGCCGACGAGGTCGAGGGTGCGCTGCACCGTGCAGTTCTCGGTACCGGTCTCCAGCCAGGTCATGCGGTCATCGTAGGCTGGCTTCGGCATTGACATCCAGAGCTGCGGCTGGCTAACTTCGGATGTCGAAGTCAGTAGGTCAGGGAGGACACGTTCAATGGCGAGGTCGCGTACGTTCGAATGGGGGGACCCCAAGGTCTCCGCGGCCGCGGTCGGCCGCACGAGCGGTCTGGAGTTCCTCCGCGACGTGCTGGCCGGACGCCTTCCCGCACCGCCCATCGCCTCGACCCTCGGATTCACCCTGGAGGAGGTCCAGGAAGGCCGCGCGGTCTTCGCCATGGAACCGGGGGAGGAGCACTACAACCCCATCGGCAGCGTCCACGGCGGCGTCTACGCCACCCTCCTCGACTCGGCCGCCGGCTGCGCCGTGCAGTCCGTGCTCCCGGAGGGCATGGGCTACACCTCGCTCGACCTGAACCTGAAGTTCCTGCGCCCGATCACCGTCGACACCGGCAAGGTCCGCGCCGTCGGCACCGTCCTCAACCAGGGCCGCCGCACCGCCCTCGCCCAGGCCGAGCTGTTCGACGCGACGGACCGTCTGCTCGCCCACGCCACGAGCAGCTGCATGCTCTTCCCCGTCCCCGCGCGCTGAGCGGTACGCGGGCCGGGAACGGCGGGCGTCGCCCTGCCGGCTACCCGACCCGGCAGTAGACGCCCTCGCCGCGGCGTCCGGCCTCGCCGGCGAGGTCGGCCACATCGTCCACGATCGCCCGGGCGACGTCCGGGTCGATGACCTCGCCGTCCGCCGCGCGCTGCCCGGCCCACGCCACGGCGACCTCCCACAGCCGGGACGGCTCGGCTAGCTAGGAGGTGCTGGTCCGCCGATGACAGGCCCCTGTCCCACGGAGACACCGAGATACCGGCGTCTCTCACTGAGCTTTGCTGATCAGCGCTGGCGCCTCGCCCAGTGGCCACGAATACGGCACAGCACCAGCGACATGACAGCCAAGGGTCAGTCGGCGTGACGGCGTCTCCTCGGCCGAGGAACGACCGGCAGGTCTTCCGGCAACCGCGACGGTTCTCCCCAGCGCGGCGATCGGGCCCCCGGCGCGGAGGTCAGGCTCTGGTGAGGACGAAGAACAGGAAGCACAGGAATGTGCCGGACTGCTTCTGTGCGAAGACCTCGGGGAAGCGTTCGCGGGCGCCGGCCGCCGGGGCAGGCTCGCTGATGACGTCGATCCGGAAGCCGGCTGCGGTGAAGGCGTCGGTGATCGCGTGCAGCGGCCTGTCCCAGAAGGTCATCAGGTGTTTGGCGCCGCCGAGTTCCCACATCTCGGAGCTGGAGCGAGTCGCGAAGTAGTCAGTTCCGGGCGGGGCCGCCATCTGGCTGACGAAGGGGTGATTGACGGACACGATGAGCCGGCCGCCGGGCTTGAGTACGCGCCGCAGTTCGGCCAGGGCGGTCGTCCAGTCCTCCAGGTAGTGCATGACCAGGGAGGCGACGACGTCGTCGAATTCGGCGTCGGCGAACGGCAACGGGCCGCCCAGCTCGGCGCGTTCCAGTACCACGCCGTCGCCGAGCCGCTGCCTGGCCAGCGCCAGCATCCCGGCGCTGGAGTCGAAGCCGGCCACGAAGGCGCCCCGTTTGCGCAGGTCCTCGGCGATGGGGCCGGCGCCGCAGCCGGCGTCGAGGATGCGGCGGCCTGCCACGTCGCCGGCCAGGTCCACGATCGCCGGGCGCGCGTAGTAGGCGTTGATGAGGCTGGTCTCGTTCTCGGCCGCGTAGGCCTCGGCGAAGCGGTCGTAGTCGTTCGCCGTCTCCCCGGGGCCCGGGGGAGCTTCGACGGGACTGATCCAGGACACCGGGCTGGGCACATGGACGCCCGCCCGTCCGGCGGTCTCTGGAGCTGCGGGTCCGCCGGTCGTTCCGGGGCGGTTCGGCATGGTCGACCTCGTTCGTTGACGGGAGTTGCGCGGATCGGCCAGAGGTCCTCCCGGGCCCGAAGAGCACAGTCGCACCCTGGACGAGTGATTTGGTTTTGTCAATCGCTTGCGTTCCGGTCCTTCAATGGCCTGCCGGCAGTTCAGTAGACTGCCGGTCGTGACCCAACGCCGGCCGGCGACCGACGCGGAGGCCAAGGCACTCGCCTCCGCCCTCCGCCTGCGCATCCTGCGTATCTGCGCGCGGGAGCCGCGCACGAACAAGGAGATCGCGGTGATCCTCGGGCGTGACCCGGCCAGCGTGCTCCACCACACCAGAACACTGGTCCGCACCGGGTTTCTGGAACCACAGGAAGAACGGCGAGGCGCGCGCGGCGCACGGGAGATCCCCTATCTGTCGACGCGCAAGACCTGGCACATCGAGGCCCCCGCACAGGACCGCTCGATGCTCGACGCGTTCCTTGAGGAACTCGCCCTCGTCCCCGCGGCCGAGGCCGAGGGCACCAGGATGGGGCTGCGCCTGCCCCCACCGCAGATGGAGGAGTTCCGCACCCGACTCCAGGATCTGCTGGAGGAGTTCGCCAACCGCCCCGATGACCCTGCCGCGCCTGCCTGGTCGCTGTTCATGGTGGTGCATCCCGACCCGAACCGGCCTTGACGCCGGCGCTGCCCCGCGGCGACCGGCGCCTCGGGCGCCGACCTCCGGAAGACACGGTTCGGGGCCTTCGCCTCCGGTGATGCCCATCTGCCGACTGGCACTGGCGGGCTGCGCAAGCTGTCCGAGAGGAGCACCGAGAAGCCGCGGACTCCGCGGCTGGACGGGCGACGGATACGCGAGGCCGGCGGGGCATGGGTTCCGGTGATCACACCGGACGGCCCGGCCGTGCCCTCAGTCGGCGGGCCGGGCCGCGGGCAGCGCGTGATCGATCAGTACGCGGGCGGCTTCCAGGGCGTCATGGCGGGGGCGGGGGTTGTCGAGGGAGGTCGACAGCGCGGTGCCGCCTTCGAGGAGCACGGCCAGATGGCGGCCCAGCTGCTCCGGGTCTGCGGCACCGGCGCGGGCGGCGATGTCGATGAGCTGCCGGGTGACGCCCTGCTTGTTGTGCCGGACCAGTTGCCGTACGTCGGGCATCGTGCCCGCCGCTTCCACGGCGGCGTTGTGGAGCGGGCAACCGCGTGTGCTCACGGTGCCCGAGGGTCCCTGGGCGGCGTCGGCGATCATGGTGAACAGGGCCAGCAACTGGTCCCTGGGGGTGAGCCCCGCCCGGGTCAGATGCTGCTCGATCCGCTGCGTCAGTCCCGTCTCGTAGGTGCTCAGGTACTCCTGCACCAGCGCCGCCTTGGTGGGAAAGTGCTGGTAGAAGGTGCGCGTGGAGACCTCGGCGGTCTCCACCAGGCGCGCGACGCCGGTGGCGTGGATGCCCTCCTCGTAGAACAGCTGCGCGGCCGCCCGCAGGATGCGCTCGCGCGCCCCCCGGCCGCCGCGGCGCCGGGTACCGGATGTGCTCTCGGTCTCCACGGCAAAAGTATAGCAGTCGCTTTACTTCGAGGGCCGGGCGTACTAGCGTCGAGGAAAGCGATCGCTTTACCTGGCTGGACCGGGGCCTGCGCCGCGCGACGTGGTGTCGCGGCCGCCGGGCGACGCTTTGATCCGCCACGATCGGACATCCGAGAGGCCATGACGATGCGAGCTGTCCAGTACGACCGGTTCGGTGACTACGACGTGTTGCACCTGGCCGACGTCCCCAGGCCCGTGCCCCAGGACCAGCAGGTTCTGGTGCGGCTGGCGATGGCCGGCATCCACCCGCTCGACAACACCGTGCGCTCGGGGAAGATGCCTCCCGGTACGGTCAAGCCCTTCCCGGTCACGGCGGGCAGCATCGGCGTGGGAACGGTTGAGGAGCCCGGTGCGCTCGGTCCGGCGGCGGGGACCCGGGTGATGATCAGCGGCGGCCGCTACGGCATCGCGGCCGACGGCACCTGGGCCGACTACGTCGTTGTCGACCCGGCCCACCTGGTGCCCGTTCCCGAGGCGATCGACGACACCGGCGCCGTGGCACTGTCCGCGGGCGCCGGTTACCTCACCGCCTGGCTCGCGCTGACCGAACTGGCCGGGTTCCGGCCGGGTGCCACCGTGCTCGCCCCCGGAAGCGGTGGCGCGGTGGGCCAAGGCGGGGTCGAGATCGCCAGGCGGCTCGGCGCGTCCCTCGCGATCACCACCGCGACCTCCACGGCCAAGGCCGAGCTCGCGCGGGCGGCCGGATACGAGGTCATCGACCTCACCGCCGAATCGCTGCGCGACGGTGTCGCGCGGCTCACCGGCGGCAAGGGTGTCGACATCGTGCTCGACGGTGTGGCCGGGCCGATCACCGGTCAGGCGCTGGGCGCGCTCGCCAGGGGCGGGACCCTGGTCAGCATCGGCTACTCGGGCGGAATGCGGGCGGAGATCAACGTCACCGACCTGATCTGGAAGGCGGCCCGGGTGTGCGGCTTCCAGTTCGCCATGTTCACCCAGGAGCAGATCAACGCGGGCAACGTGAAGCTGCTGGACATGCTCGCCCGCAAGGAGATCAATCCCCTTGTCGACCGGGTCTTCCCCCTGGAGCGGGCCGCCGAGGCCCAGCGCCACCTCATCGAGGGGGGACCCTTCGGGCGGGTACTCCTCGCCCTGTGATGCCGCGCAGTACCCGAGCGCAGGACGAAGGCCCGTGAACACCCCGAAACCCCTGGCCTACAGCACCCTCGTCGTGGACGGGGCGCCGCGCGCCGGGGCGCAGCGCCTGCCGGACGGCGGGCCGATCGTCTCCTCGCCGATCACCACGACGCTGATCCACGGGGAGACGGACGCCGTTCTCGTCGACGTTCCGTTCACCCGTGACCAGATCAAGGAGACCGGCGACTGGATCGAGGCGTCCGGCAGGCACCTGTGCCACGTCTACATCACCCACGGCCACGGTGACCACTGGTTCGGCACCGCCGAACTGCTCAAGCGCTTCCCCGGGGTCACGGTCCACGCCACCGAGGGCACCATCGGGCTCATGCGCCGGCAGGCCGGTGAGGGCCGCGAGCAGATGGGGGACGTGCTGTGGCCGGGGCTGTTCCCCGAGAGCCCCGTCCTGGCCGAGCCGGTCCCCGCGGGCGGGTTCGAACTGGAGGGCCGGGCGCTGTATCCGGTGGAGGTGGGGCACACCGACACCGACTCGACACCGTCCTGCACGTGCCGTCCATCGGCTTGGTGGTGGCCGGGGACGTCGCCTAGCTAGCGAGTGCCGCCGGCAGCCGCGGCGAGAGCGCGAAGACGAGGTGCTCACCGTGATCCGCGCCCGCGACGAGGCGGGGCTCACCCGCCTCGGCCAGTTCCTCGGAACCGCTGCCGGTGAGAAGGCATTCCCACTCGACCACGGCCTCTTCGGGGTCGAAGTTCCCGAACGAGAGCGACGCGAACCCGCGCACCGTCCCGGTCCCCAGCACGGAAGCCGCAGCGGTGTCGTCCGGGGCCGCGAAGAAGTCCACCACGATGCTCACCAGGGGATGATGCCCGACCCGGGGCGGCGGGGCGATTCCGCGGTCACGGCGCCAACGAGGCCTGCAACGAGCCGAACAGGTCACGGAGTTCGCCCGCGCCGACGGGATCGATGTCCATCCGCAGGAGGCACACGTTGTCGTCCCCGTGCGGAGTCAGCGTCGCGTGGAAGGCGTGGTCATGCTCAACGGGGTCGGCCGTCAGCCGCTGCGGAGTGTTGCGGCCGGGGGAACCGGAGCCCCGAACCGTCCTGATGCAGGCGGATTTGCGCCACGGCGGTGGCGCCGGATGCGGCGGTCAGGCCCCCGGGGTGGTGCCGCGGGCGGCGCCAGCCGATGCGGCCACCACGCACAGCACCGCGATCCATTGGACCCAGTGCAGGGACTCATGGAGGACGACGAAGCCGACGAGGGCCGCCATCGCCGGTTCGAGGCTCATCAGGATGCCGAACACGCGCGGCGGGATCCTGCGCAGGGCCTCCAGGTCGAGCGAGTACGGGATCACCGACGACAGCAGCGCCACGCCGAGCCCCGCGGCCAGGACCCACGGCTGGATCAGCGCCGTTCCGCTGTCGGTCACGCCGAACGGCACGGCCACCAGGGCCGCGACGGCCATGCCCAGGGCCAGGCCGTTGCCTTCCGTGGTGCGGCGGCCCAGCGCCGCGCCGACCAGGATGTACAGGCCCCAGCACGTCCCCGCGGCGAGGGCGAACAGAAAACCGGCGAGGTCGAGTTCGCCGCGTCCCTCCATCAGCAGGACCACACCGCCGGCCGCGAGCAGGGCCCAGAACGCGTCGAGCCAACGCCTCGATCCCGCCAGGGCCACCGCCAGCGGCCCGAGGAACTCGACGGTCACCGCGATCCCCAGCGGGATCCGGGCCAGCGCCAGGTAGAAGCAGAGGTTCATCAGGCCGAGTGTCACGCCGTAGCCGAGCACGACCGTCCACGTGCGACGGCTCATGCGCAGCGACGGCCGCCACAACAGCATCAGCACCGCCGCCGCGAAGAACAGCCGCAATGCGACCGTCCCGAAGCTGCCCACCGCGCCGAACAGGTGCTTGGCCAACGCCGAGCCCACCTGGACGCTGACGATGCCGAGCAGGACCAGTGCCGTGGGCGGGATCGCGCCGTAGGCACGTCCGGCCAGCGCCGTCAGCAGGGCCCGGGGGGACGGGCCGCGTTCCGTCCTGCCGGCGGTCATCATGGGCACGGGTGGATTGTCGGGGACCGGTCGCCGTGCGGCACGTCGTCCTCCCGCGCCGCCGGGTCGCGGAGGCCGACCGCGTCGTGCCGCCAGAACGCCTCGGCGTAGACCAGGGTGCCCGTCATCCAGGGTTCGTACGCGGGGAGCGCCATCGCCTGGAAGGCTCCGTCCGGGATGCGCAAGGACGGCTTGCGGAAGCCCTGGTCGCCGCCGGGCAGGAACCCGAGGCGCACGTAGTAGGCGGGGTCGCCCTCGACGAAGACGACGGGGACCGCCCGCTCGACCAGCGTCCGCAGTCCGCGCCGGACCAAGGCCGTGCCGATCCCGGTCCCTTGGTGCTCGGGCAGGACGGCCAGCGGGCTGAGGACCTGCACCTCGACCAGGCGCCGGGGGGCGTCCAGCAGACTGCGGGTGAACATCACGTGCCCGACGACCCGGCCGTCGTGTTCGGCGACCAGCGAGAGACCGTCCGTGGGCGTGACGCTCCCTCGCAGGGTGCCGACCAGATCGGCCACGACCGGGCCGTGGTCGTGGCCGAAGGCCCGCAGGTGGACCTGACGTACGGACTCGGCGTCGTCCGGAAGCTCTTCGCGAAGACCCATGCCCGGAGGGTAGGTTCCCGTCCCGGCCGGCGCACACGGTTTTGAGCGGGGAGGGGTCGTCGTGGGGTGGAGTCCGCTGATCTTCACGTTCGTCGACGGTGCGGAGGTGCCCGTGCCCGTCGACGGCGCGTTGGTGCGGGCCGTCCTGGAGCCGCACGCTGTCGGGGATCCGCGGCTCACCGCGGCCTCGGACGAGGGGCTGTACTTCCTGGTGCGGGCCGCGGACGGCGGTGAGGCCGAGGTCTACGTCGGCGAGCGCGACATCATGGTCTCGCGCCCGCACGCCGGCGGGGTGTTCGGGATCGTCGCGGAACTCGTCTCCCGGCTCGGCGCGGTCGTCCTCGACCCGAGCGACGGCGCCGTCGTGTGCCGGGCCGAGGAGTACGCGCACCTTCCGGTGGGCATGCGGGACGCCGCCGTCGTCGTCGAGATGACGGGCGAGGCCCTGGAGACCGCGCTCATCGGGCCGCGCCGGCCCTGACGACCAGGCCCGCCCGGCTCAGTGCCGTCAGTTCCCCTGCCTGCGCGCCCGCTTCACCTCCCGGTGCACCGCCCAGGCGTCGGCGACCGGACCGAGGTGGCCGAGCTTGTCGGGGTTGAGCACCGAACGGATGGCCTGGATCCGCCCGTCGAGCACGTCGAGGGCCATGGTGTGCAGGACCTTGCCGTCCCGGTCGCGGAAGACCGCTCCGGGCTGGCCGTTGACCTCGCGCGGCTCGAACGTCACGTCGATCCGGACCAGCCAGGGGAAGGCCGTGCCCAGCACCCGGGCCACGTTCTCCGCACCGACGACGGCCCGCGCGAGCTGCGGGGCCCTGCCGCCACCGTCCCCGACGAGCTGCACGTCGGCGGCGAGCAGGTCCCGCAGCGCGTCGACGTCGCCGTCCTTCAACGCGTCGAAGAACCGCCGCGCCAGCTCCTGCCGCGCCTGGCGGTCCGCCGCGAACCGTGGCCGCCCGGCCTCCATGTGCCGCCGCGCCCGCACCGCCAGCTGACGGCACGCCGCCTCCGAACGCCCCACCGCCTGGGCGACCTCCTCGAAACCGAAGCCGAACACCTCCCGCAGCACGAACACCGACCGCTCCAGCGGGCTGAGCCGCTCCAGCAGCAGGAGCGCGGCCATCGACACCGAGTCGGCGAGCTCCGCCGACCGCGCCGGATCCTGGTACGGATCGCTCAGCAGCGGCTCGGGGAACCACGGCCCGACGTACGCCTCCCGCCGCACCCGCGCCGAGCGCAGCACGTCGATCGAGATCCGGGTCACCGTGGCCGACAGGAACGCCTTGGCCGACACGGGCCGGGTCGGCGAGCCGTCGAAGCGCAGCCACGTCTCCTGCACCGCGTCCTCGGCCTCGCCCACGCTGCCCAGGATCCGGTAGGCGATCGAGAACAGCAGCGGCCGCAGCGCCTCGAACTCCTCCACCTTGCCCATGCCGGATCCCCTTCCCCCGGTCGTGCTCAGTGGAACCGCCCGGGCTCGTAGTCGCCGGCCGGCTGCCGGGCGATGACGTTCAGCCGGTTCACGGCGTTCATGAAGGAGAGCAGGATTACCAGGGCGGTGAGTTGCTCCTTGTCGTAGTGCCGGGCGGCGCGCGCCCACACCTCGTCGCCGACCCCGCCACCGCCGTCCGCGACCCGCGTGCCCTCCTCCGCCAGCTCCAGCGCGGCGCGTTCGGCCTCGGTGAAGACCGTGGCCTCCCGCCACGCCGCGACCAGGTGGAGCCGCACCGGGGTCTCGCCCGCGGCGGCGGCCTCCTTGGTGTGCATGTCGATGCAGGCGCCGCAGCCGTTGATCTGGCTCACCCGCAGCGCCACCAGTTCCTGCGTCGCGGCCGGCAACGACGACTCCTTGAACGACCTGCCCACGGCCATGAAGTGCTTGAGGGCCCTGCCCGCTGTCGGGTCGGCGAGGTAGTCCAGTCGCGCGTCCATGGTGTGTTCCTCCGGTGTCGCCGTCCGTGTCGTCCACGGCTTCACCCCTTGGGACGAGGTAGCCGGGACGCCAGTGACACGGTCCGGTGTGAGCCGCGTCTCAGGATTGAGTAGGCGTACTCATGCGCCCGTGCACCGCGTCCCGCGACCCTGGTGGACATGACAGACCTCACCGTCCCCGTCCGGCGCGTCGGGCTGCCCGTGCTGGCCGCCGGTTTCGTGCTCGCCGTCCTCGTGATGTCCGGAATCCATCCCCGGGAGCGCGGCACGTGGGTGCTGGAGACCTTCTGGATCATGATCGGGCTGCCGCTCGCCGTGGCCCTGCGGCGCCGCTTCCCGCTGACCGGGCTGCTGTGCGTGCTGCTGGCCCTGCACGCCCTGGTCCTGTCGGTGGGCGGTCACTACACCTATGCCCAGGTCCCGTTCGGGGAGTGGCTGCGCGACACCCTGGACCTGTCGCGCAACCCGTACGACCGGATCGGCCACCTCATGCAGGGCTTCGTCCCCGCCGTGCTCGTCCGTGAGATCCTCGTCCGCACCTCCCCGCTGCGCGGCAGCCGCTGGCTCGCGCCGCTCACCGTCTGTGCCTGCATGGCGTTCAGCGCGTTCTTCGAACTAATCGAGTGGTGGGCCGCGTTGATCGGCGGGGACGCCGCGGACGCGTTCCTCGCCACGCAGGGGGACGTCTGGGACACCCAGTGGGACATGTTCTGCGCCCTGGTCGGTGCCGTGCTGTCGCTGCTGCTGCTCAGCAGGGTCCACGACCGGCAGCTGGACGGCCTCGCGCCGCGCGGCGCCGGGCGGCTCGGGTGAGGGTGACGGGCAGCCGGGCGTGCCCGTTGGAGATGAAGGACGTCACCGGCTCCAGCGCGCCGGGTTCCTCGGCGAGCGTCATCGTGGGGTGGCGCGCGAAGAGCGCGGGCAGGGCGACCGCGGCCTCCAGCCGGGCCAGCGGGGCGCCGAGGCAGTAGTGGACGCCGTGCCCGAAGGCGAGATGGTCCTTGTTGGAGCGGGTGACGTCGAAGTCGTCGGCGGTCGGTCCGTGCCGGCCGGGGTCACGGCCGGCGGCGGCGTACGAGGCGAGGATCGCGTCCCCCCTGGCGATGGTGGTCCCCGCCACGCGGATGTCCTCCACCGCGTAGCGCAGGGGCAGGTGGGCGACGGGTGCGTCCCGGCGCAGGCTCTCCTCGATCACGTCGCCCCAGGTGGCCCGCCCGGCATGGACGGCGTCGAGCTGGGCCGGGGAGGTCAGGAGGGCGAAGCAGGCGTTGTCGAGGAGGTTCACCGTCGTCTCGTGCCCGGCAGCGATGATCAGCAGCAGCGTGTCGGTCACCTCGGCCCGGGTGAGGCGTTCTTCGCCCTCCTCCGGGGCGACCAGGGCGCTGGTCAGGTCGTCGCCGGGCCGCCTGCGGCGCAGGGCGACGAGTTCGTCCAGCAGTGCGTAGGTGTTCCGGTGGTTGGCGGCCGCCTCCGTCGCCCCGAGTGAGGTGGTGAAGAGGTTGTCGATGCACCCCCGCAGTCCGGTGGCCATCGCGCCCTCGGGCACGCCCATCAGTTCGGTGATGACCCGTACCGGGATCGGGTACGCGAAGTGCCTGCGCAGGTCGGCCACCCCGTCGCGCGCCGCGGCGGGCAGCCCGTCCAGTGTCTCCTCGACGATCCGCTGGATCCGCGGGCGCATCGCCGCGGTCCGGCGCGGGGTGAACGCCGGTGCCACCAGCTGCCGTAGCCGCCGGTGGTCGTCGCCGTAGGCGGTGAACATGTTGCGCACCGCCACCCACGCGTACAGCGGCCACTGCGGGGTGATCCCGCCCGACGCGAAGCGCGGCCAGTGCCGTTGGGAGTCCTTGGACACCCGTGGGTCGGTGAGCAGGTGCTCCAGCGCGGCGTGGCTGTTCACCGACCACGCCTCGACGCCGCCGGGCAGCAGCACCTTCGTCACCGCGCCGCGGGCGCGCAGCGCGGCACTCTCGGTGTGCAGGGCCCGGCCGCCCGGGTCGAGAAGGAAGGGGGAGTGGCGCCGGTCGGTCATCGGTCAGGCCTTTCGGGTGGAAATGCCGCGTGCCCGGGGGGAGTCCGGCCACCGACGGTCCCGTGTGCCGGGTACGGGGTGGGGCGGTCACACCAGCGGCTGGCCTCCGTCGACCGCGAGGGAGACCCCGGTCATGAAGGTGTTGGTCATCGCGAACACCACGGCCTGGGCGACGTCCTGCGGCGTGCCGATCCGCCGGGCGGGGTTGCTGCGGGACAGGCGGGCGAAGAGCTCGGACTTCCTCTCGTCGCCGAGTCCGTCCCAGGCGCCGGTGTCGATGGTGCCGGGGGACACGGCGTTGACGCGGATCGGGGCGAGCTCGACGGCCAGCGACCGGGTGACGGTGTTGACCGAGCCGTTGGTGGCGGCGACCCCGAGGAAGCCCGGGTCGGGTTCGAGGGCCGCGACACCCGAGAACAGGACGAAGGACCCGTCCTCGGGCATGCGCGGGGCGAAGTGCTTGGCCAGCATGATCGGCCCGACCACCTTGGTGTGGAAGGACAGGACGATCGCCTCGGGGGTCAGTTCGCTCACCTTCCCCCGGGCCCGGGCGGACGCCGTGGAGACCACGTGGTCGACGCGGCCGAGGTCCTCGGCGAGTGCGGCGATCGTGCCCTCGTCGGTGAGGTCGACCCGCCGTACGGTGACGTCCGTGCCCTTGTAGGCGTCCTCGAGGTCACCCGGCGTCCGCCCGGCGGCGACGACGTGCGCGCCCTCGGCGAGCGCGGCGTCGGCGACCGCCCGGGCGATGCCGCTGCCGCGGCCCACCACCAGGACGGTCCGGTCCTGCAGGGAAGATGACATGGCACTCTCTCCTTGATCTCGTCGCGTGTGGGGGGGGGGGGGGGGGGGCCGGGGGGGGGGGGGGGGGGGGCCGGGCGGCGGGCCAACGGGCCGGGCCCCTGCTCGGGTCCCACGCCGCGGCCCCCCCCGGGGGGGATACCCTTGTGCCCTGGCCCGGCCACC